>CBIHOX010000014.1:0-65842 GCA_966211685.1 uncultured Pseudoduganella sp. | reverse complement strand
TGGCGGTTTGTTTTTTTTTTATTTGGGGGGGCGTTCTGGGGGGGGGTAATGGGGGGCCCCGGCGGGGGGGGGGGCGGGCCCCCGGGCCCCCCCCACCGCCAGCACGCACGACAGGGCGCAAGAGAGCAGGGAGCGTTTCAACATGGGATGTCTTCGGGTGGGATCACAAAAGGTTGGAGTGAGGCATTGTGGAGCGTCCGCAAGGTCTTGTGATTACGAAATTCACCGGTTTGCCGTATGAAATATGACAAGAAACCGCAGGGCGGGACGGGCGCCGGCGGCCCGCCTGAGTAATTTCATGTCCGGCGCTGGCAATTTTCGCAATTGCGGCGGCCTGCCGCAGATCACACAATATATTCAACAGCGCATTGCAGTCCCGCCAGCGGACGCAGCGCCCAAGCCCCGCAAGGGATTGCCGCCAACAGGAGCGCCATCATGACATTGCCAGCACACGGGACCGTTTTCGCACCCTTGCCGCATGCGGCGCCGCGCCTGTACGGCATGTTCACTCTTCCGTTCGCCCGCATGATGCGGCAGGTTTCGCCTGCCGCAGGTCGGGTGACCTCCGCGCCAGCCATCGTGGCTGGCGCGATACAGTCTGCTTCCACGCAGGCGCGCCGCCATGGCCGGCCGCCGCGTGCGAGACCGGCGTGCCGCTGCGTAGGTAGCGGCGTCGAGCCGGCCAGTTTGCAACCGCGTTTCACCGTGTAGTCTCCAACTGCCTATCCGGTAGTTTTTTGGGGCGGCTTCGGCCGCCCCCTTTTTCGGATTGTATTGAATATATAAAAAACACAGTGAGCCAACAATGAATCAACCCGGCATGATGAAAAGGTTAGTGTGCGCCGCGCCCGGCGAATTGCGGATGGGCGAGGGCCCGGTCCCTGTGGCCGGCGACAATGAAGTGCTGCTGCGCGTGCGGCGTATCGGCATTTGCGGCACCGATATGCACATCGTGCGCGGCACCCAGCCATTCCTGCAATATCCGCGCGTGATGGGCCATGAATTGTCGGGCGAAGTGGTGTCGGCGCCGGCCGGCAGCGGCTTGCAGGCCGGCGACCCGGCCTACGTCATGCCTTACCTGTCGTGCGGCCAGTGCGTTGCCTGCCGCAAGGGCAAGACCAATTGCTGCGTGAAGATCCAGGTGCTGGGCGTGCACCGCGACGGCGGCATGGCCGAATACCTGGCCATTCCCGCGCAATTCGTGTTCCCGGCCCATGGCATCTCGCTCGATGACGCGGCCATGCTGGAATTCCTCGCCATTGGCGCGCACGCGGTGCGCCGCGCCGCGGTGCAGCCCGGCCAGCAAGTGCTGGTGGTGGGCGCGGGCCCGATCGGCATTGCCGTGGCGCTGTTTGCCGGCCTCAAAGGCGGCCGTGTCACGGTGCTGGACGGCCGCGCCGAGCGCCTGGCGTTTTGCGCCGACGTGCTGAAGGTGGCGCACGTGGTGACGGCCGGCGGCGGCGACAAGGATGCGCTGGCGGTGGTGACGGAAGGCGAATTCTTTGACGCCGTGTTCGACGCGACCGGCAATATTGCTGCCATGGAGCGCGGCCTGGAATTCGTCGCGCACGGCGGCACGTACACGCTGGTGTCGATCGTGCCGGAGCGCATTTCGTTCTCGGACCCGGAATTCCACAAGCGCGAAACCACCTTGCTGGGCAGCCGCAACGCCACGGCCGACGATTTCCGCGAAGTGCTGGACGCCATGCGCGCGGGCAAGATTCCTACGCAAGCCATCAATACGCACCGCGCCAAATTCGACGAATTCATCGGCGTGCTGCCGCAATGGATGGACCCGGCCAGCGGCGTGATCAAAGCCATCGTCGAGGTCTGACATGAGTCCGATCCTGCAATTCGGCACCAGCCGTTTCCTGCAAGCGCACGCCGACCTGTTCATCAGCGAAGCGCTGGCGGCCGGCAATGCGCTCGGTCCCGTCACCGTGGTGCAAAGCACCGGCAACGCGCAAAGCGCGCGCCGCATTGCCGCGTTTAATGCCCCGGGCGGTTACCCGGTGCGCATCCGCGGCTTGCAGGACGGCGAAATCATCGACCGCGTCAAGCAGGTCACATCGATCCGGCACGGCCTGACGGCCGACCGTGACTGGATGGCCATCCGCGAACTGGCCGCCACCTCGGCGCGCGTGATCATTTCCAATACCGGGGACCGCGGCTACGATTTGTCGCACGAAGACCACCGCGGCTGCCTGGTGTCGGGCAGCGCGCCGCGCAGCTTCCCGGCCAAGTTGCTGGTGCTGCTGCACGCGCGCTGCCTGCGCGGCGGCGAACCCATCACCATCATGCCGTGCGAACTGGTGGCCAACAATGGCAATGTACTGCGCGACCGCGTGGTGCGCCTGGCCACCGACTGGTCGCTGGACCCGATCTTCATCGCGTGGCTGCGCACGGGCTGCGTCTGGGTCAATTCGTTGGTGGACCGCATCGTGTCCGAAGCGCTGGAGCCGGCCGGCGCGGTGGCCGAACCCTATGCCCTGTGGGCTGTCGAGGCGCAACCGGGCATGGTGTTGCCCTGCACCCATCCGCAAATCATCGTGACCGACCGCCTGGAAACCTATGAGCGGCGCAAGTTGCTGATGCTGAACCTGGCCCATACGGTGCTGGCCGACCAGTGGCTGCGCATGGGCCGTCCGGCCGACATGACGGTGCGCGAAGCCATGGGCAACCCGGACATGCGCGGCGAGCTGGAAGCGGTCTGGAAATACGAAGTGCTGCCGGTATTCCGCGCACTGGGCGAAGAGGCGCCGGCCGAAGCGTACCTGAACCAGGTGCGCGAGCGCTTCGCCAATCCATACCTCGCGCACCGCCTGGCCGACATCGCGCAAAACCATGAAGAAAAGAAGCGGCGCCGCCTGTTGCCAGCCGTGGAACTGGCTGAAAGCATGGACCTCGGCATCGGCCAGCCCCGCCTGCGCGCCGTGCTCGACGAAACCCTGACCCTGGAAGGATAACCATGTCCAGCCCCATGCCCCCAACAACGCGCCCGGCAGCGGCATCGAGCCTGTTGCTGATGTCGCCTGACGACAATTGCCTGATCGCCCGCCTGGATTTGCGGGCCGGCACGCTGGTGGCCATCGATGGCCGCGAAGTCGTGTTGCCGGAAGACGTGCGGCTCGGCCACAAGGTGGCGCGCCGCGATCTGGCGCCGGGCGACAAGGTGCTGCGCTACGGCGCGCTGATCGGCACCGTGACCGCGCCGGTGGCCATAGGCGCGCACCTGCACACGCACAACCTGGAAAGCGACTACATCCCGACGTACACGCTGGGCCAGGATGGCCATCATTTCATTGGAAGCCTCTCCGCATGAATACCTCCGTACCATCGAACCTGCCGAAGTTGACGGGCTACCAGCGCGCCGACGGCCGCAAGGGTATCCGCAACGTCGTCGTCGTCGCCTACCTGGTCGAATGCGCGCACCACGTGGCGCGCCTGGTCGCCAACCAGTTCCCGGGCCAGCCGGTGCACCTGATCGGCTTCCCCGGCTGCTTTCCGAATGAATACGCGGACAAGGTGATGCGCCGCGTGCTGACGCACCCGAACGTGGGCGCCGCGCTGCTGGTGTCGCTGGGCTGCGAAAGCTTCGACAAGAATGGCCTGGCGGCCGCCGTGGCCGACAGCGGCCGTCCCGTGCACACGGTAACGATCCAGCAGGCAGGCGGCACCCGCAGCGGCGTCAACAGCGGCGTCGAATGGGTGCGCTGGGCGCTGGAAGACCTGGCGCGGCAGCAGCGCGTGCCGATGGGCCTCGACGAATTGGTGGTGGCCACGATTTGCGGCGGTTCCGACAGCACCAGCGGCATTACCGCCAATCCGGCGGTCGGCGTCGCGTTCGACCAGTTGATCGCCGCCGGCAGCGCCTGCATTTTCGAAGAGACCGGCGAACTGGTGGGCTGCGAATTCCACATGAAGCGGCGCGCCGTGACGCCGGAACTGGGCGAGGCCATCGTGAAAACCGTGGAAAAAGCCGCGCGTTACTACACCATCATGGGCCATGGCAGTTTCGCGCCCGGCAATGCCGACGGCGGCCTGACCACGATGGAGGAAAAATCGCTGGGCGCCTACGCCAAGAGCGGCGCGTCGCCGATTTCCGGCATCCTCACGCCGGGCGACCAGCCGCCTGCCGGCGGCCTGTATTTGCTGGACGTGGTGCCGGACGGCGAGCCGCGCTTCGGCTTCCCGAACATTTCCGACAATGCGGAAATCGTCGAACTGATTGCCTGCGGCGCGCACGTCACGCTGTTCACCACAGGACGCGGTTCGGTGGTGGGCTCGGCGATTTCGCCGGTCATCAAGGTCTGCGCCAATCCGGAAACCTATGCGCGCCTGGCCGACGACATGGATGTCAATGCCGGCCGCGTGCTGACCGGCGAAGCCAGCCTGGACGACGTCGGCACGGAAATCGTGCAACTGGTGGCGCGCGTGGCCAACGGCGCGCCGAGCCGCTCGGAAGAACTGGGCCACCAGGAATTCATCCTGACCTACAAGCAGTTCGACGGCGCGGTCCCTGTTGCCGCCGGCCCGGGCTGCTTCCCGCTGAAGGCGGCATGACCATGGCGGCCCGCGACAAGGTTGCGCTGCCGCGCGGCGGCCTGCGCCTGACCCGGCTGGGCATGGGGTGCGCGCCGATCGCCGGGCTGTACCAGGCGGTCCCGGACGAGGAGGCGCGCGCCGCCATCGACGCGGCGTGGGACCTGGGCGTGCGCTACTTCGACACGGCGCCGTATTACGGTTTTTCCCTGTCGGAGCGGCGCCTCGGCATGGCGCTGCGGCACCGCCCGCGCGACGAATACGTGATCAGCACCAAGGTCGGGCGCCTGCTGCGGCTGGACCCGACCGTGCGGCCCGGCGATTGCGGCTGGGCCGACCCACTGCCATTCCGCCCGCATTATGACTACACCTACGACGGCATCCTGCGTTCGCACGACGACAGCATCCGCCGCCTCGGCCTGGACCGCATCGACATGCTGTTCGTGCACGACATCGGTCGCGTGACGCACGGGGGATTGAATGAACATTACTGGCAACAGTTGACCAAGGGCGGCGGTTTCCGCGCGCTGCAGGCGCTGCGCGAGTGGGGCAGGGTGCGCGCCATCGGCCTGGGCGTCAACGAAGCCGAGGCCGTGTATGCGGCCATGCAGGTGTGCGAACTCGATTGCACCTTGCTGGCAGGCCGCTACACGTTGCTGGAACAGCAATCGCTGTCGCCGCTGCTGGAAGCGTGCGTGCGCGACGGTAACGCCATCGTCATTGGCGGCCCGTTCAATTCGGGCGTCCTGGCCGGCAACGGCAAGTTCAATTACGCCGATGCGCCGGCCGAGGTGCTGGCCCGGGTCCGGGCGCTGGGCGACGTGTGCCGCGAATTCGACGTGCCGCTGCAGGCGGCCGCCCTGCAATTCCCGATGGGGCACCCGGCCGTGGTGTCATGCATACCCGGCGCGCAGAGCGTGGCGCAATTGCAGCAAAACGCTGCCTGGTTCGACATGGCGATCCCGCCCGGACTGTGGCACGAATTGAAACGGCGCGGCTTGGTCGACGAGCGCGCCCCCATCCCTGGAGGTTGATCATGCGTATCGATGCCCACCAACATTTCTGGCGCCTCGCCGACCGCAACGGCGCCTGGCCGCCGCCCGCGCTGGCCGCGATTTACCGCGACTTCCTGCCGGACGACCTGGCGCCGCTGCTGCGCCAGCATGGCGTGCAAAAGACCGTGCTGGTGCAGTCGATGCCGCTCGAATCCGACACCCGCTTCATGCTGGAACTGGCCGACCGCCACCCGTTTGTCGGCGGCGTGGTGGGCTGGGTCGACTTGAAACGCGCCGATGCGCCCCAGCGCATTGCCTCGCTGGCGGCCGACCCGGTCCTGAAAGGCTTGCGCCCCATGCTCCAGGACCTGGACGACGATGACTGGATCGCCGACCCGGCGCTGGACCCGGCCATCGAAGCCATGCTGGCGCACCGGCTGAGCTTTGACGCGCTGGTCTTGCCGCGCCATTTGCCGGCGCTGCTGGCGTTCGCGCTGCGCCACCCGCAATTGCCGATCGTGATCGACCACGGCGCCAAGCCGCTGGTGGCCTTGCGCCAGCTGGAACCGTGGCGCGCCGACATCGCGCTGCTCGCGCAATTGCCGAATGTGCATTGCAAGCTGTCCGGCCTGGTGACGGAAGCCGGCGCCGGCTGGGACGTGGCCAGCCTGCGTCCCTACGTCGAGCACATCATCGGCGCGTTTGGCGCGCAGCGCGTGATCTGGGGCAGCGACTGGCCGGTGGTGGAACTGGCTTGCCTGTACGGCAACTGGATCGCCGCCAGCGACGCCTTGCTGGCCGGGCTGTCGGAAGCCGACCGGGCCAGCATCTACGGCTTGAACGCCAAGCGCTTCTACCGGATCGAATAACAAAGGCGGCTGTAGGGCGGATTAGCCGGTGCCGCCGGCAATGGCGGATTACGCGGGCTGCGCCCACTAATCCGCCCTACAGCGGATACCGTAGGCCGGATTAGCGCCTGGCGCGTAATCCGGCAAGCGTTACCGCGCCCCACGCATGGCGGATTAGCTGATGGTATAGCGAAGAATTTGACGTATTGAAAAGGATGAACATGCAACGGATGGGAATGGTGATCGGCATTGCGCCGGAGCGCATCGCGGAATACAAGGCGCTGCACGCGGCAGTGTGGCCGCAGGTGCTGGAACGGCTGCGCCAGGCCAACGTCAGCAATTACACGATTTTTCTGCGGGAACCGGAAAACCTGCTGTTCGGCTACTGGGAATACCACGGCGCCGATTTCGAGGCCGACATGCGCCACGTTGCCGCCGACCCGGAAACCCAGCGCTGGTGGACTTTCTGCAGCCCGTGCCAGCTGCCGCTGGCCAGCCGCGCCCCAGGCGAGCACTGGGCCATGATGGAACCTGTTTTTCATATGGATTGACGCCATGACCAACCGACTGCAGGGAAAAACCGCGCTGGTCACGGCCGCCGGCCAGGGCATCGGCCGCGCCGCGGCGCTGGCCTTTGCGCGCGAAGGCGCGCGCGTGATCGCCACCGACATCAATTTCAGCCAGGGCGCCGCGCTGGAAGGCTGTGAACAGCGGCGCCTGGACGTGCGCGACGCCGACGGCATTGCCGCGCTGGCGCGCGACATCGGGCCGGTCGAGGTGCTGCTCAATTGCGCCGGCTATGTACATGCCGGCACCATCCTGGAATGCGGCGAGGACGACTGGGACTTTTCGTTCGACATCAATGTGCGCTCGATGTACCGCATCATCCGCGCCTTCCTGCCGGGGATGCTGGAGCGCGGCAACGGCTCCATCATCAATGTCGCCTCGATTGCATCGAGCCTGCGCGCCGTGCCGAACCGTTTCATCTACAGCACCACCAAGGCGGCCGTGATCGGCCTGACCAAGTCGGTGGCGGCGGACTACGTCACCACCGGAGTGCGCTGCAACGCGATCTGCCCCGGCACCATCGCGTCGCCGTCGCTGGCCGAGCGCATGGAAGCGCAGGCGCGCAGCAGCGGCCAGAGCATCGTCGAGGTGGCCAAGGCCTTCAAGGCGCGCCAGCCGATGGGACGCCTGGGCACGGCCGAGGAAGTGGCGGCGCTGGCCGTCTACCTGGCTTCCGACGAATCCGCATTTACCACCGGCAGCAGCCACGTCATCGACGGCGGCTGGTGCAACTGATACAGGAATCACCATGAAATTATTGCGTTATGGCCCGAAGGGCATGGAAAAACCGGGCATGATGGACCGCGAAGGGCGGATACGCGACCTGTCGGGCGTGCTGCCCGACCTGCGCGCGGCGGACTTGCGCAAGGCGTCGCTGGCGCGCCTGGCCGAACTCGATCCCGCATCGCTGCCGCCCGTGTCCAATCCCGGCCGCATCGGCGCGCCATGGGCCAATGTCGGCAAGTTCATTTGCGTGGGCCTGAACTATTCCGACCACGCCGCCGAATCGGGCATGGCGGTGCCGGCCGAACCGGTGCTGTTCATGAAAGCCACCAGCTGCATCATCGGCCCCAACGACGCCGTGGTGTTGCCGCGCGATTCCGTCAAGAGCGACTGGGAAGTCGAGTTGGGCGTGGTGATCGGCGAAACCGCGCGCTACGTCGATGAAGACAAGGCGCTCGATTACGTGGCCGGCTATTGCGTGGTCAACGACCTGTCCGAACGCGAATACCAGCTCGAGCGCGGCGGCCAGTGGGACAAGGGCAAGGGTTGCGACACGTTCGGCCCGATCGGCCCGTGGCTGGTGACGGCCGACGAAGTGCCGGACCCGCAAAACCTCGACATGTGGCTGGAAGTGAATGACCACCGCTACCAGTCCGGCAACACGAAAACCATGGTGTTCGGCGTGGCGCACCTGGTCAGCTACATCAGCCGCTTCATGACCTTGCATCCCGGGGACATCATCAGCACCGGCACGCCGCCGGGCGTGGGCCTGGGCCAGAAGCCGGACCCGGTCTACCTGAAACCGGGCGATTCCATGCGGCTGGGCATTGCCGGCCTGGGCGAGCAGCGCCAGACCGTGCACGCGTGGCAAGCCGCGCTGCTGGACGGCTGACCAACACCGTGGCGAGGGCGGATATGCTCGACAGTGAAACCATGCAGGCCGCGCCGCAGGCGGCCAATCCAGATGGGCCGCCTGGCGCGCAGGCCGGCGTCGCGGCGGCCGGAGCATCGCGTCCGGCCCGGCCCGGGGCCGGCCAGCTCGGTGTGCAGGCCACTCCCGCTTACGGCAGCATCCTGTCGGTGCGCGCCGTCACCAAGCGCTTTCCCGGCGTGGTGGCGCTGGACGGCGTGAACCTCGAACTGCGCACCGGCGAAGTGCATGCGCTGTGCGGTGAAAACGGCGCCGGCAAGTCCACCCTCATGAAAATCCTGTCCGGCGTGCAGCCGGCCGACAGCGGCGAGATCGTCTACAAGGGCCAGCCGTGCGCCTTCCCGTCGCCGGTGGCGGCGGCGGCGGCCGGCGTGGCCATCATCCACCAGGAATTGAACCTGGTGCCGCACATGTCGGTGGCGGAAAACATTTTCCTGGCGCGCGAGCCGCGCAAGGGCCTGTTCGGCGCGTTCGTCGACCGCGCCCGCCTGCGCCGCGACACCGCTCGGCTGCTGGAACGCCTGCGCCTGGCCATCGATCCCGACGCACCGGTGAAAAGCCTGTCGCTGGCGCAGCGCCAGATGGTGGAAATCGCCAAGGCGCTGTCGCTCGACGCGGAAGTGCTGATCATGGATGAACCGACGTCGGCGCTGACGGAAAGCGAAACCGTGCGCCTGTTCGAGATCATCAATGAATTGAAGCGCGGCGGCGTGGCCATCGTGTACATTTCACACCGCCTGGAGGAATTCCAGCACATCGTCGACCGCGTGACCGTCATGCGTGACGGCAAAACCGTGTCGACCTGCCTGTACGCCGACACGACCGTGGACGCCATCGTGGCGGCCATGGTAGGCCGCGCGCTGAACGACAAGTTCCCGCCCGCCACGCGCAAGCCGACCGGCGCGCCGCTGCTGACGGTGGCCGGACTGGAAGCGCATGGCCGCTTCGGGCCGGTCGACTTCACCTTGCGGCGCGGTGAAATCCTGGGCTTCGCGGGGTTGATGGGCGCGGGCCGCACGGAAGTCGCGCGCGCGATCTGCGGCGCCGACCCGTTCCACAGCGGCGCGATCCGTCTCGGCGACGCCATCGTGCACGTGCGCAATCCGGCCGACGCCATCGACCAGGGCCTGGTCTATCTGTCGGAAGACCGCAAGCAGGAAGGCCTGGCGGTACGCATGTCGGTGGCGGCCAACCTCACCATGGCCAACATGGAAGGCGTCAGCAACCATTTCGGCTTCATCGACGCGCGCGCCGAAGACGCGGTGGCGCGCCAGTCGATCGCCGCGCTCGGCATCAAGACGCCGTCGCCGGCCCAGCCGGTGCGCCTGCTGTCCGGCGGCAACCAGCAGAAAGTCGTGATCGGCAAGTGGCTGTTCCGCGGCGCCAAGGTGATCTTCTTCGACGAACCCACGCGCGGCATCGACGCCGGCGCCAAGTGGGCCATCTATGAATTGATGGACAAGCTGGCGGCCGACGGCGTCGGTGTCGTGCTGATCAGCTCGGAATTGCCCGAAGTGCTGGGCATGGCGGACCGCATCGCGGTATTCCGCGAAGGGAAGGTGACGGGCGTGGTGCAGGCCCGCGACACGACGCAGGAAGACATCATGCATCTCGCATCGACCAACACGAAGGCAGCATCATGAACGACATCACGAACGACAAACGCAAGGACTTGATCCAAAAATTCGCCGCGCTGGGCAGCCTGGCCATGCTGGCGCTGGTATTCGGCGTCTCCAGCGAGGCGTTCTTCACGCTGGACAACGGCATGAGCGTGGCGCTGCAAGTGTCGACCATCGCGCTGCTCGGCATTGCCGCCACCGTGGTGATCATCACCGGCGGCATCGATTTGAGTTCCGGATCGGTGCTGGCGCTGGCCGGCGTGGTGGCGGCGCTGCTGACGCAGCACGGCGCGCCGGTGCCGCTGGCCATGCTGGCCGGCCTGCTGGTGGGCGCCGTATGCGGCGTGGCCAACGGCCTGGCCGTCACCTGGCTCAAGCTGCCGCCATTCATCGCCACCCTGGGCATGATGCTGATCGCGCGCGGCGTGGCGCTGCAGATCACCGGCGCGCGCGCGGTGTCCGGCCTGGGCGAGAGCTTCGGTGAACTGGGCAACGGCGCGCTGCTGCGCATCGTGCGCGACACCGGCGGCCCGTTCCCCGACGTGGTGTTTCCCGGCATCCCGTATCCGGTGGCGCTGATGATCGCGATGGCGGTGGCGGTGGCCGTGCTGCTGGGCCGCACGGTGTATGGCCGCCACGTGTACGCGGTCGGCTCGAATGCCGAAGCAGCGCGCCTGTCGGGCGTGGGTGTCAACAAGGTCACCCTGACCGCGTACGTGATGTCGGGCGTGATGTCCGGCCTGGCCGGCTGCGTGCTGATGTCGCGCCTGGTGACGGGCCAGCCCAACGAAGGCGTGATGTACGAACTCGACGCGATCGCCAGCGCGGTGATCGGCGGCGCCTCGCTGACGGGCGGCATCGGCAACATTGCCGGCACCATGATCGGCGCCTTCATCATCGGCGTGCTGCGCAACGGCTTGAACATGAACGGCATTTCCAGCTTCGTGCAGCAGATCATCATTGGCCTGGTGATTTTGCTGACCGTGTGGATCGACCAGAAACGCAACCGCGGCTGAGCGCCGCGCATTTTTCATCCGATAAAAAACAGGAGACCAGATGAAACCCATGAAACTCGCGGCCGGCATTGCGCTGGCGCTGATCGGCGGGGCCGCCATCGCCGCAACGCCTGCCGCCCCGGCCCCGGCCGCCGGCGGCAAGGAAATCGCGCTGATCGCCAAGACCAGCAATTCGAATTTCTGGCAAAACGTGAACAAGGGCGCGCAATCGTCGCTGGCCGGCTCGCCTGCCTACCGCTTGACGTTCCAGGGTCCGGCGTCGGAATCGGCCATTGCCGACCAGGTCGGCATGGTGGAAAACGCGGTGCATCGCAAGGTGGCCGGCATCGTGCTGGCGCCGTCCGACCCCGACGCCCTGGTGCCGGCCATCAAGAAGGCGTGGGAAGCGCGCATCCCGGTGGTCATCATCGATTCGGCCGTCAGCAGCGCGGGCCAGAAGTACTACCAGTCCTACATCGCCACCGATAACCAGGCCGCCGGCGAGCAGAGCGCGAAAGCCCTGATCGACAAGATCGGCACCACCGGCAAGATCGCCGTGATGTCGTACGTGGCAGGCAGCGGTTCGGAAGCGGGCCGTGTCGGGGGCTTCAAGCGCTACATCGAACAGCATTCGCAACTGAAAATCGTCGGCACCTATTACTCGCAATCGCTGATGGCCACCGCGCTGAACCAGACCATCGACGTGCTGGCGGCGCACCCCGACCTGAAAGGGATTTTCGGCGCCAATGAACCAACCGCGGTCGGCATGGGCCGCGCGCTGGCGCAGTCGGGCAAGGCCGGCAAGGTGGTCGGCGTGGGCTTCGACGGCAACCAGGACTTGCGCAACTTCGTGCAGGCCGGAACCCTGCACGCCACCGCCGTGCAGGATTCGTATTCCATGGGCGCGCAGGGCGTCGCCACCGTCATCAAGGTCATCGAGGGCAAGAAAGTCGCGCCGCTGGTCAATACCGGCGTGGTCATCGTGACGAAGCAGAACGTCGACACGCAGGAAGCGAAAAACGTCCTGTACTGATCCCGGGCGCCAGTATTCATCAAGATCGAGATTGAAAGCAGCCATGAAATTCAAGAAACACCTCTCCATCCTGTCGCTGTCCGTGGCCTTGGCGTACGGCGGCGTCGCCGCCGCCGCGGATGCCGACAAGCCGTGGATGGATACCAAACTGCCGCCTGCCGAACGCGCCGGCCTGGTGGTCAAGGCCATGACGCAGGACGAAAAGCTCAAGCTGGTGTTCGGCTACCTGGGCGCCGACTTCGAACCCAAGAAGTCGACCCGCCCCGCCGAATCGCACAAGCAGTCGGCCGGCTTCATCTATGGCGTGCCGCGCCTGGGCATCCAGCACATTTATGAAACCGACGCCGGCACCGGCGTGGCCAGCCAGGCCGGCCCCGATGCGCGCGTGGCGACGGCGCTGCCGTCCGGCATGGCCACGGCGGCCACCTGGGACTTGCAGACCGCCTACGCGGGCGGCGCCATGATCGGCGCGGAAGCGCGCGCCTACGGCTTCAACGTGCTGCTGGCCGGCGGCGTGAACCTGGTGCGCGAACCGCGCAATGGCCGCAACTTTGAATATGGCGGCGAAGACCCGCTGTTGGCCGGCAAGATCGTTGGCGCCCAGATCAAGGGCATCCAGTCCAACAAGATCGTCTCCACCCTGAAGCACTTCGCGCTGAACGACCAGGAAACCGGCCGCACCACGCTGAACGTGAAGATCGACGACCAGTCCGCGCGCATGTCGGACTTGCTGGCGCTGCAGATTGCTTATGAGGACGGCAATCCGGGCTCGGTCATGTGCGCCTACAACCGCGTCAACGGCGTCTACGCGTGCGAGAGCGGCTACCTGTTGACCGAAGTGTTGAAGAAGGACTGGGGCTTCAAGGGCTGGGTGATGTCGGACTGGGGCGCCACCCACAGCACCGTGCAGGCGGCCAATGCGGGCCTGGACCAGCAATCGGGCATCCCGTTCGACGTGTCGGACTACTTCGGCGGTCCGCTGAAGGAAGCCGTGGCCAACGGCTGGGTCGCGCAATCGCGCCTGGACGACATGGTGCGCCGCATCCTGCACCCGCTGTTCGAGCATGGCGTGATCGACAATCCGGTGTCGCCGAAACCGCAATCCATCGACTTCAAGGCCAACGGCCTGGTGTCCCAGCGCGACGCGCAGGAAGGCATGGTCTTGCTGAAGAACAGCGGCCACGCCTTGCCATTGAATAAATCCGTGCGCCGCGTGGCCGTCATTGGCGGCTATGCCGACCGCGGCGTGCTGGCCGGCGGCGGTTCGTCGCTGGTGTATCCGCAGGGCGGCAATGCGGTGCCGGGCCTGGAGCCGAAATCGTGGCCGGGGCCCGTCATGTATTACCCGTCGTCGCCATTGAAAGCCATCCAGAAGCGCTTGCCGAACGCCTCGGTGGCCTTCAACGATGGCCTGGACCCGGCCGCCGCCGCCAACCTGGCGCGCGACAGCGACGTGGTCATCGTGTTCGCCAACCAGTGGACCGGCGAAGCGTTCGACATGCCGAACCTGTCGCTGCCGAACAAGCAGGACGACTTGATTGCCGCCGTTGCCGCGGCCAATCCGAAAACCGTGGTGGTGCTGCAGACCGGCGGTCCCGTGACCATGCCGTGGCTGCCGAAAGTGCCGGCCGTGCTGGAAGCGTGGTACCCGGGCACCAACGGGGGCGAAGCCATCGCCAGCGTGCTGTTTGGCGAAGCCAATCCGTCGGGCCACCTCCCGGTCACGTTCCCGTTGTCGGAAGCGCAATTGCCGCGTCCGGTGCTGGACGGGTACCCGCAAGTGGAAGACCGCCGCTTCGACGTCGATTATCACGAAGGCGCGGCGGTCGGCTACAAATGGTTCGACTTGAAAGGCTTGAAGCCGCTGTTCCCATTTGGCCACGGTCTGTCGTATACAGAGTTTGCGCTGGGCGACCTGTCGGCGTCCGCCAAAGGCGGCGTGGTGCAGGCTTCGTTCACCGTGAAAAACACCGGCAAGTACGCCGGCAAGGAAGCCGCGCAAGTGTATGTTTCCCCAGTGACGGCCAAGTGGGAAGCGCCGAAGCGCCTGGCCGGCTTCCAGAAGGTCGACGTCAAGCCCGGCGCCAGCGTGAAGGCGTCCGTCACGGTCGATCCGCGCCTGCTGGCCATGTTCGACCCGGCCAGCCGCACCTGGAAAGTCGCGGCCGGCGACTATAGAATCATCCTGGCGTCCAGCGCTGCCGACGACAAGGCGGTCAGCACCGTCGTGCGCCTGGAGTCGGCAACGTATGACGTGAACGGCAAACCGTTGCTGGGCGAGGCCGGCAAGCAATAATGGCAGCTGTAGGGCGGATTAGCGGGCAACGCCCGCGTCATCCGCCATTGCCTGCGGCACCGGTACGCATGCCATGGCGGATTACGGCCGCGTGCGATCCGCCCTGCATTTGCGTCGGACGGCATGCGCACCGCCGTGATTTCAGATGGCATAGCCGGCAGCGACGGTAAGCAGCAATCAGTAAGGAGGAATACATGGCGCATCCCGTGAACGGAACGGCGGCCCCTGTCGCGCATGAGCGCATCGTGGTGGTGGGCGGCGGCACGGCAGGGTGGATGACGGCGCTGGCCCTGGTCACGGGACTGCGCGGGCGCACGGTGGAAGTGGTGGAGTCGGAGGACATCGGCATTGTCGGTGTCGGCGAGGCTACCTTTCCGTCGATCCGCCACTACAACCGCCTGGTCGGCATCGACGAAGCCGATTTCTTGCGCGCCACGCATGGCACGTACAAGCTCGGCATCGAGTTTTGCGGCTGGCGCGAACCGGGGCACCGGTATTTCCACACATTTGGCGATTTCGGCCAGCTGACCGGTCCGTATGCGCTGTGGGGCCAGCACCGGCGCCTTGCCGACGCGGCGCCCGGCGGCTTTGCCGAGCAATGCCTGCCGACCGTGATGGCCATGCAGGGCCGCTTTTGCGCGCCCGGCGCGCCCGCAGGGAATGGCGGCGACGGCGCCCCGTATCAATACGCCTATCACTTTGACGCCACGCTGTATGCCGCGTACCTGCGCAAGCTGGCGCTGGCGCGCGGCGCGCGCCGCACCGAAGGGCGCATCGCCGGCGTGCTGCGCCGCGGCGATGGCGGCGTGGCCGCGGTGCGCCTGGACGATGGCAGGGAAGTGGCGGGTGACCTGTTCATCGACTGTTCCGGCTTCCATGCATTGCTGCTGGGCGGCGCGCTGGAAGAACCGTTCGTCGACTTCAGCCGCTGGCTGCCGGCGGACCGGGCCTGGGCCTGCCCGTGCGAACGCGACGAAGCGGCGCCGCTCGCGCCCTATACCCGCGCCACCGCGCTGGAAGGCGGCTGGGCGTGGCGCATTCCGTTGCAGCACCGCACCGGCCACGGCCACGTGTTTTCCACCCGCTATATCGACGAAGCGCGGGCGCGCGAACAGTTGCTGGCGCAGCTGGATGGCAAGGCGCTGGGCGAGCCGCGCCTGCTGCGCTTCACCACCGGCCACCGGGCGCGCTTCTGGGTGCGCAACGTGGTGGCGCTGGGCCTGTCGTCGGGCTTCCTGGAACCGCTGGAATCGACCAGCATCTTCCTGATCCAGAGCGGCCTGGGCCGCCTGATGAACGTGCTGCAGACGGGCGCGCCGGTGGACGCTGCCGCAGTCGACGAGTACAACGCGGGATCGGTGCAGCAATTTGCCCGCATCCGCGATTTCATCGTGCTGCACTACTGCCTGACGGCGCGCCGCGACAGCGCGCTGTGGCGCGACATGGCGTCCATGGAATTGCCCGATACGCTGGCGTACCGCCTGCACGCGTGGCGCGAGGCCGGGGCGCTGGTGCTGTACAACGAAGAAGGCTTCGACGCCACCAGCTGGCTGGCGATCCACGCCGGCATGGCAAGCTGGCCGCGCCTGGCCGACCCGGTCTTGCAGGAATTGCCATTGGCGGAAGCACAACGCGCACTGGCCGCGCGGCGCGATGCGATCGCCGCGATCGTGGCGCAAATGCCACAGCACGCCGATTACCTGAAGTCCATGCTGCGTTGATTACCGGGCGTTGCGCCGCGGTGGTATTTTTTGTATTCCGGCTTGGTGATTTTTGTAATTGCCCCTCAATAGAGCTGCTCACAGAATGAGTTCGTCGCGGGGGCCCGGCGCTGCCGGCCCCGCGGCGTTCACCGGGAAGTTCATAAAAAAATACAGCTCGCACGACCGAGAGGAGATCAAATTGCAACAATTAAAGAAGACCGCGATTGCAGCAGGCGTTGCCCAGGTAGTAATGCTGGCCAGCGGCGCCCTGTTTGGCCAGGCCGCATGGGCGGCCGACAAGCCGGAAACCGCCACCGTGGTGGTGGTAGGCCAGCGCGCCGCGCTGGCGTCGGCCCAGAAAATCAAGCAGGACGCCGATGAAATCGTCGACTCCGTGGTGGCGGACGACATCGGCAAGCTGCCGGACAAATCGGTCACCGAAGTGTTGCAGCGCATCGCCGGCATCACCATCGACCGCACGCTGAACCGCGCCGACCCGCAGCAGGGCGTGGGCGACGGCATCAACCACTTCGCCGCCGAAGGCACCGGCGTGTCGATCCGCGGCTTGAGCCTGGTGCGGTCCGAATTGAATGGCCGCGATTCGTTCTCCGCCAACGGCGGACGTTCGCTGAGTTTCGAAGACGTGCCGCCGGAATTGATGGCGGGCGTCGACGTGTACAAGAATCCGTCGGCCGAACAGATCGAAGGCGGTATCGGCGGCCTGGTCAACCTGCGCACCGCGCTGCCGTTCGATTTCAAGGGCCGCAAGGTGGCGCTGTCGGTGGAAGGCACCCGCTCGGTCTTGCGCGGCAAGAATTCGCCGTCGTTCTCCGGCCTGGTGTCGGACCGCTGGGACACCGGCTTCGGCCAGGTCGGCGCCTTGCTGGACCTGGCGCACTCGCGCATCAATACGCGCAGCGACGGCTTGTCGATCAGCCCGTACATCCCGCGCACCAATGTCGTGGCCGGCGACAAGAGCGGCAAGCAGTACTGGGTGCCGCCGGGCGGCGGCTGGACGTCGAATAATTTCGACCGCGACCGCGACGGCCTGTATGGCGCGCTGCAATGGAAGAAGGACACGCTGTCGTCGGCGCTGACGTTCTTCCGCTCGAAATACAAGATGGACTCGACGGAAAGCGCGCTGTTCGGCACCGCGCCGCCATTGAGCATCGTGCTCGACCCGGGCGCGACATTTGACGACAAGGGGGCGCTGCTGACCGGCACCATGCGCGCGCCGAACGAGCCCGGCATGGGTGTTGGCACCGTTTCGCGCGCCGTGGGCCGCCAGGCCGATACGCGCGATTTGTCGTGGAACCTGGCATGGCGCGCCAACAGCCAGTGGGTCATCAAGACCGACGTGCAGCACACCCGCGCCACCACCTCGGGCTGGGACAATACCATCGGGCTGGATGGCTACGCGCCGAAGGAAACCATCAATGTCGCCACCTCGCCGGCCGCCCTGGTGTTTGACGCGCAAGACCGCGCTTTCCTGAACGACCCGAAAAATTACTACTGGAGCTTTGCGCAGGAACACCGCGATGTGGCGGTCTCCACGCAAAACGCCGCCCGCATCGACGCGAAATTCACGTTCGACCACCCGGTGCTGAGCGACCTGCGCTTCGGCCTGCGCTTTACCGACCGCAGCGCGGAAACCCGCTCGACGCATGACAGCGAATGGGCGCAGATCACGCAGAGCTGGGCCGTGGACACCTCGCCCAAGGGCGATTCGTGGCAGCCGCTCAACTCGTTTGCCTACCTGAAAGACCCGCGCTTTGCCGGCAACAACCAGCTTCACGCGTTCAACAACTTCTTCGGCGGCAAAGTCGCCACGCCGCCGAGCGTGGTGGTCCCCGACCCGTCGATGGTGCAGGGTACGCCGCCGGAAGCATTTGCCAAGCTGCACGGCTATACGCAAATGGTCTGCAAGGCGCCATGCCCGGACTGGATCAAGTGGAACCCGGCGCCCTATGGCGACGACAAGGGCTTGAACGTGCAAAACGAGCGCACCAAGACAGCCTATGGCCAGTTGCGGTTTGCGTTCGAGGACTTGCCATATCCGGTCGACGGCAACGTCGGCTTGCGCGTGGTGCGCACCGACATGTCGGCCACCGGCTACACGCTGTTCAATCCGCCGGATGCACCGTTGCCAGGCGTGCCGATCATTCCAAAGCAGTCGGACAAGCAATCGTTCGACAACAGCTACACGAATTACCTGCCGAGCCTGAATGTCCGCATGAAGGCCAGCAGCGAGCTGCAATTCCGCGCGGCGCTGTCGAAAGGCGTGACGCGGCCTGATTTCTACCAGATGCAGGCGTACACCACGCTGAGCCAGACCATCCATACCCACCAGGACCCGGTCACCAAGACGCAGGTGCTGGAATCGGTGGATTACACCGGCAGCGCGCGCGGCAACCCGATGCTGCGTCCGACCCAGTCGGCCAATGCCGACGTCACGGCGGAATGGTACTTCGGCAAGTCGAATTCGCTGACGATGGCGCTGTTTAACAAGAAGCTGAAAGACATCATCATCGGGCGCACCACGATGTACCCGCTCAATGACAATGCCGGCCAGCCGCACGATTTCCAGATCACCGCCCCCGTCAACGGCGCCAAGGGCCGCGCCACCGGCCTGGAAATCGGTTACCAGCAATACTTCGACAAGTTGCCTGGCTGGCTGTCGGGCTTCGGCGTGTCGGGCAACTACACGTACATCGACAGCCGCCTGAACCTGGGCGCGCCGATCGGCGCGGTCTGGTGCACGCCGAAGGGCACCAGCGCCGCCAACATGGCGCGCGACCTGGCCGGCTGCGACACCGATGGCCACCTGCTGGGCGGGCTGCCGATGACCGGCCTGTCGAAAAATGCGTTGAACCTGGCGCTGCTGTATGACCAGGGCCCGGTGTCGGCGCGCATCGCGTACGGCTGGCGTTCGAAGTACCTGCAGGCCATCAATGGCTGGGGTACCGCCGGCAATAACGGGATCGACCTGAACCCGGACAGCCCGAACAAGGGTGGTGGCTATACGGTGGACTACGCGCTGCCGACCTGGGGTGGCGCTTACGGCCAGGTCGACATGGGCGTCCATTATAAGATCGACGACAACTTCACCGTGGCGTTCGAGGCGCAAAACCTCAACAACGCGCTGTACAAGCAGTACATGCAACAAGCCATCGGCTTGAAGGAGCGCGGTTCGTTCTATACCGGCCGCCGCTACACGCTGCAGGCACGCTACAGCTTCTAAGCCGCGCCACAGTGCCAGCCCCTTGCGGACCGTCCGGTCCCAAGGGGCTTTTTCGTTGGCGTTGCCGCCGCGCCGCAGCCGTTCCCGCAACGTCGCGCGGCAGGAACCTAACTGTTATGATGCATCGAAGCATGCCGGTGACCGGCGTTGCACGGAGACTAACTGGTATCTAGATAACAATGCAAGAATTTTACCGGAAAGCGCTGGTGGCGCTGATTGCGCTGGTGCTTGCTGACGGATTGCTGGCGGCCCTGCTGATCCAGCAAAGCTACCTGGCGCTGGCCCTGTTTCCCGGCGGCGACGTGGGGTGGCGTTATTACTACAATAACGATGCGTCCATGAACGGCACGTCGACCGTGCGGATCGACAATTCCGGCAGGGAACGCCTGCGCTTCGATTTCCGGCTGACCAAGGATTCGCCGTATCCGTTTGTGTCGGCCGGACTGGTGCTGAACGACCGCAAAGGCAAGGAATTGCAGCTCGACCTGACCAAGTACACCACCGCGACGTTCACGGCGCGCTGCGCGCCGGCCAATGAAATGATTTTCTCGGTCTCCACCTTTGACGAAAAGGTTTCCAAGCCCGGCGACTTTATCACGTACCGTTCGCCGGGAATATTTTTCGGCTGCAATACGCGCGGCGTTCCTGTCACGGTAGACCTGGCCCGGATGTCGGTCCCGCAATGGTGGCTCGACGTGTTCAAGCTTGACCTGACCCAGCAAGGTTATACGTTCGACCGGGTGTCGAAATTCGTGTTCGGCACCAGTTCACGCAGTCCTTATTTTGTTGATTCGCACGTGGAAATTTCCGACTTTGTTTTGCATGGGCGCGATTACCGCTATATTAATGCGCTGGTCGGTATTGTTATTGCCAGCGTGCTGGTTTTTGCAGCCTGGTTTTTCCGTGGCTATGGCCGTGCCTTGACGGCCAGTCTCGATAATAAAATGAAAAAAGATTTGCCGCTGGTGGCGTATCGGCAATTAACGCTGGAACCGTATAAAGACAAGGAAAAAGCGTCGGTACTGCGTTTTATCGCCACCAATTATACGAATACGGAATTGGACCTGGAAAGCGTGGTGGCCGGCACCGGCACCAACCGCAATAAAGTCAACGAAGTGCTCAAGACTGAACTGGGCATGACGTTTACCAGTTACCTGAATAAATTGCGGCTGACCGAAGCCGCCCGCCTGCTGACCGAGAAGAGCGGAGCAGCGGTGGCGGAAATCGCGTATTCGGTCGGCTATGGCAACGTTTCCTACTTCAACAAGTTGTTCAAGGAAGAATACGGGTGCACGCCGAAGACGTTCCGCACCCTGGCTGGCCCCGCCGAGTGCACCACGGCGGACGACACCCCGGCCGAGGGCGTCGAAAGCGGCTGACAGCTACTTGCACTACCTGCAGAACTAATCGCATTTTCTGCACATTGATAGAAATTCCGGTATGGGCGTTAGTGCTTCCCCCGCACTGACAAATAAAGTTGGGCCGTGGGTTAGCTTCCGCTACTCACTACGGTCCACACCATACAAGGAAGAGAAGTCATGAACGTCGATCTCCGGTGCTGCCAGCCCAAGCGTTCCGCTCCAGCAGGAAGCGGTTCCATCCTGCCTCCCCAACCTTTCTCCTTGTATGACGCCGCCCGGCGCTCGGCCGCCACCGCGCTGGCCTGTTTGTCCGGCCGCGCGCCGCGCCCGCTCTCCCGGCCGTTGCCGCCGGTATCGGCCGACGCTGACTTGCAGGCACGCCTGCAATCGGCGCTGTTTCATTCCGCCCGTATGCATTTCCGCATCAACTTTATTGTCGCGGTGTGCTGCATTTCATCCCTCATGATTTTGATGACGGGGCCGGAATTTATTTTCAACCAGAATTGATTTAAAGGCCAGCGCCGCCCCAGTGCGCCCGGTTTCGGGCCGGATATTGCCCGAAATAATAAAAAAGCTGATCGGAGGAGATTTTGAAGGTTAAAACTATAAGTGCGTTGCTGTCCGCCGCTTTCTTCATGGCCAATGCTGCGCACGCAGAAAACTATAAATGGGATACCGTCGCCATGGGCGGCGGTGGTTATGCCACGGGTGTTATTCCAAGCAAAACCGAACGCGGCGTGATTTATATGCGCACTGACGTCGGCGGCGCGTACCGCTGGAATCCGCAACAGGAACGCTGGATTCCCTTGCAGGATTGGCTGGCGGAAGAGCAGTCCGGTTTGATGGGCGTGGAATCGATTGCGCTCGATCCGAAAAATTCGGCCACCGTGTATATGATGGCCGGCACCGATTACCTGAACAGTGGCAAGAGCGCGATCATGCGTTCGCATGATTATGGCCGTACGTTCGAAATCATCGACACCACGGCGCAATTCAAGGTGCACGGCAATGGCATGGGCCGCGGCAACGGCGAGCGCCTGCAAGTCGATCCGGGCGACAGCAATATCCTGTACGCCGGTACCCGCCGCAATGGCTTGTTCAAGTCGCAGGACGCCGGTTCCACCTGGACCCGCGTCGCCTCGCTGCCTGTCACGTCGACGCCAAACGACAACGGCATCGGCTTCGTGGTGCTGGACCCGGCCAGCGTCGATGGCGGCCCGGCGCAGCGCATCTTCGTCGGTGTGTCGCGCATGGACAACATCGGTCCCAACCTGTATTTCAGCTATGACGGCGGCGAAACCTTCGAGGCTGTCGAAGGCGGCCCGTCCGGCCTGCTGCCGCAACGCGCCGTGATCTCGCCTGAAGGCAAGCTCTACATTACCTACGCCGACGGCGCCGGTCCGCACGGCAATGACCTGGAGGCCATGAGCCGCGGCCAGGTGTGGGAATACGACGCCGCCGGCGGCAACTGGGCCAACATCACGCCGGCCGGCGTCAGCGGCCCGTTCGGCGGCATCAGCATGGACCCCGCCAACCCGGAACACTTGCTGCTGTCCACGACCAACTATTGGCGTCCGCAAACCGTCACCGGCGGCTGGGGCGAACAAATCTTCACGTCGCGTAATGCCGGCCGCAGCTGGACCAATACGATGGCGAAACCCATCACCATCAACCCGAAAGGCGCGAACTGGATCACCGATACGTCGATCCACTGGGCGTCCGGCGTGGAATTCGATCCATTCGACACCCGCACCGCGTGGGTGGTGTCCGGCAACGGCGTGTTCCGCACCACCAACATCGATGCGCCGGGCCCGACGTGGAACTTCGAAGCGGGTGGCTACGAGGAAACCGGCACCTATTCGATCCTGAGCCTGCCGACCGGCCAGCTGGCCACATCGATCGGCGACTACGACGGCTTCATCCATACCGATGTGGCGCAGTATGGCGCGCGCCACAATCCATCGATGGGCAGCACCACCTCGCTGGTGGCCAGTGCAACCGGCCAGTACATGGCCCGCGTCGGCAACCAGCTGTACTATTCGACCAATACCGGCGCCAGCTGGACCCAGGCCGCCACGGTCAAGGGTAAGGCCGGCCGCCTGGGCATCTCGGCCGACGGCCAGGTGCTGCTGCACGCACCCGAGAAGTCGACCACCACCTACCGCACCACGAACTTCGGCGGCAGCTGGAGCACCGTGACGGGCCTGGACTTCAGCGATGCGCGTCCGTATGGCGACAAGGTCAACCCGCAAAAGTTCTATGCCTATAACAGCGACACGGGCCGCATGCTGGTCAGCACCGACAGCGGCGCCTCGTTCGTGGCCAAGGGTACGCCTGGCCTGGGAGGGTCGCGCTACATCACGCCGGTGCCGGGCATTGAAGGCGACGTGTGGCTGTGCCTGCCGAACGGCCTGGCCCATACCACCGACAGCGGCGAAACCTTCACCAGGCTGTCCACCGTCAAGACGTGCAACGCGGTGGCGGTGGGCAAGGCGGCGCCGGGCGCCAGCTACCCCGCGCTGTACATCCTGGGCACCGTGGGCACCACGCGCGGCATCCTGCGTTCCACCGACCAGGGCGCGACCTGGGTCCGCGTGAACGACGATGCGCACCAGTACGGCGGCCTCGGCAACGACGCGGTGCTGGCCGCCGACATGACCCGCTATGGCGCGGTCTACCGCAGCACCATGGGCCGCGGCGTGGCGTACGGCGTGGTGGCGGCCGACGGCGACGTGGCGGTCACGCCGGTCGACGCGTCGTCCGCACCGGTGGAACCGCCGAACAAGTGCGAATACGTGGTGACCAATTCGTGGTGGGGCGGCGGCATTGCTGAAATCCGCATCACCAACAACCGCTCCACGGCGATTCCGGGCTGGACCGTCAACTGGACCTACAGCGACGGCACGGCGCCGAACAGCTGGTGGAACGGCAACATCACGGGCAGTTCGCCGACCTTCAGCGCCACCGGCGTGAGCTGGAACCAGACCATCTGGCCGGGCAGTACGGTGTCGTTCGGCTTCGTGTTCGCGGGCGGCAGCGGCGGACCCACGCCGACCATCCCGACCTTCACTGGCGATCTTTGCAAATAAGCGCACCGATAAGCGCGCAAGGAGGCGCCGGCGGCGCCTCCCCATATCACGAGATGGGAGTACATCATGAAGAAAATTATGTTTGGTCTGGTAGCCGGCGCCATGTTGCTGGCAGCGTCGGCGCACGCCACGGTCGTGAATTTCGATGACTTGAACGCCGGCGGCAAGCTGGCGAGCATGTCGAAAAACAGCAGCTATGGCGGCTTCAACTGGAGTTCCAGCTGGTACCTCGGCGACACCTCGGTGGCCGGCTACGCCAACGGCGCGCATTCCGGCACGGAATTCCTGCTCAACGGCTTCGGCGTCAACAACCTGGGCCTGTCCAACGGCGCCGTGTTCAACCTGCAGGGCGCTTGGTTTGCCACGCCCAACATCACCGGTTCCAAAGCCAGCTGGGTCAATATCACCGCCTATGACGCGGCCAACCAGTTGATCGGCAGCACCGGCAACGTTGCCATCACGTCCACCTACGCCTTCGTGGCCGCCAACTTCCAGAACGTGGCGCGCCTGAACGTCACGCGCGACAAGGGCTGGTTCGTCATGGACGACCTGACCTACAACCGCGGCGGCGAGGCGCCGGAACCGGGCGGACTGGCGTTGCTGGCGCTGGGCGCCGCCGCGCTGGGCTGGTCGCGGCGCAAGATGGGACAGCAGGGCTGAACAGGATCGCGCAGGGGGAGACTCATAATGAAAACGACGAAAGCACACCGGATTGCATTGTTGTTCAACGCTAACAAGACGTTCGACCGCGAAGTCATCGCCGGGATCGCGGCCTACCTGGGCAGCACCCGCGTGGCCTGGGACTTGTTCATGGAAGAGGACTTCCGCCTGCGCCTGAGCGGCATCGAACATTGGCAGGGCGACGGCGTGATCGCCGATTTCGACGATCCCGCCGTGGCGGCGGCGCTGTCGCGCTGCACCGTGCCGGTGGTGGCGGTGGGCGGTTCGTACGCCAGCGATGACGAATACCCGCGCGGCGTGCCCTACGTGGCCACCGACAATTTCAAGCTCGTCAAGCTGGCGCGCGACCACTTGATCGACGTGGGCCTGCACCGTTTCGCCATGTTCAGCCTGCCCAAGGCCAAGGAAAACCGCTGGGCGCAGGAGCGTGAAAACGCGTTCCTGTCGCTGATGGAAGAAGACCAGATGAAGGGGGAAATCTTCCGCGGCTGCGAAACCAGCGCGGCCTCGTGGGACGAGGCGATGCAGGGCCAGATCGACTGGCTGCGCAGCCTGCCCAAGCCGATCGGCATCATTGCCGTCACCGATGCCCGCGCGCGCCAGCTGCTGCAGGCGTGCACCATTGCCGGCATTTCGGTGCCGGAACAGGTGGCGCTGATCGGCATCGACAATGACCAGCTGGTGCGCATGCTGACCCGTATTCCATTGAGCTCGGTGGTGCAGGGCGCCCAGGAAATGGGGCGCACGGCGGCGCACTTGCTGGAACAGATGCTGCACGGCGTGCGTTTATCCAATACCCGTATCCTGGTGCCGCCGTCCGGCATCAATGTGTTCGCGTCGAGCCAGCACCAGCCGCTCAAGCATCCGCACGTGATGCGCGCCCAGCACTTCATCCGCCAGTACGCGTGCCAGGGCATCAAGACGCACCAGGTGGCGGAATACGTGGGCGTGTCCCGCTCGTCGCTGGAAGCGTACTTCCGCCAGGAACTCGGCTGCAGCGTGCACGACGTGATCCTGCGCTTCAAGCTCGACGCCGCCAAGGCCGGCCTGGAAGATGTCGAACGCAGCATCGCCGACGTGGCGTTGGGCTGCGGTTTCACGTCGACCCAGTACATGCACCTGGTGTTCAAGCGCGAACTGGGGTGCACCCCGCGCGCCTACCGCGACCGCGCGCTTGGCGAACGCGGCATGCTGGCCGCCGCCTGAGCTTGCAGTGCGCGGCCCGGGCCGGCGGTCCGGTGACCGTGACGCCCTTTGCCCCTGCCGCGCCTTGTGCGCCGCGGGGGTTGCTCATCTGGCGCGGTTGGCCAGCGCGGCCAGCCATGCCACGCCTTGGCGGGGGGGCGCGGCCGTGCAAGGCACGCAGCGCAAGTTCAACCGCGCTGAGTCCGCAGGGCAAGGTCTGCCGCGCATGGCCCGCAGCACGACGCCAGCGGCGCACGCCTCGCGGCGGCTCAGCGCCGCACGCTGAGCGCGCCGGCCTGCACGGCCGCCACCTGCGCTTCGCTGGCCAGGTTGAAGTCGCCGCTGATCGAATGCTTGGCCACGGCGGCGGCCAGTCCGAATTCCAGCGTGGCCGCATCGTCCCATTCGCGCAAAAGGCCGTGCAGCACGCCGGCGGCAAATGCGTCGCCGGTGCCGATGCGATCGACGATGTCGTGCAGCGCGTATTCGCGGGCGCCGATGGCGCCGGTGCGGGTGTGCAGGGTGGCCGACAATTGGTGCCGGTCGTTGCTGAGCTGAGTACGCTGGGTCGCGGCTATGCGTTGCAGCCCCGGAAACGCGGCGAACGCGGCATCCATGGCGTTGCCTCGCGGACCGCCGGCCAGTTCCGGACGGCGCAGCACCAGGGCAATGTCGCGCTGGTCGGCAAAGGCCAGGTCGGCGTGCCGCAGCATTTCGTACAGGATGTCGGCGCCGTCGGTGCCGCGCTGCGCCCACAGCGATTCGCGGTAGTTGCCGTCATAGGACACGCGCACGCCGCACTGCTGCGCGGCGCGCATGGCGGCCAGCGTGGCTTGCGCCGCGGCGTCGCTGACCGCGGGGGAGACGCCCGAGACGTGCAGCCAGGCGGCGCCGCCGAGCACGGCCGGCCAGTCATACGCCTGCGGTCCAGCGCCGGCAAAGGCCGAGCCGGCGCGGTCATACACGATTTCCGATGGCCGCAGCACGGCGCCCGGCGTCAGGAAATACAGGCCGAGGCGGCCCGGTGCGAAGCGCACGTGGCGCGTATCGACACCGTGGCCGCGCACGTTGTCGCGCACCGCCATGCCCAGCGCATTGGCCGGCAGCGTGCTGGCCAGTGCAACTTCATGGCCGAAACGGGCCAGCGACACGGCCACGTTGGCCTCGGCGCCGCCGGTACAGGTATGCAGGTGCGGCGATTGCAGCAGTATTTCGCCGGTGGGGGCGGACAGGCGCAACAGCAGTTCGCCAAAGCAGATGACAGGTTTTTTCATGCAGTGATTGTCGAAAGTTTCGGCCGGCGGCGCAATGGTAAAAAGCGCCAGCGGCGTCAATGAAATCCGCCGGGATGCGGTAAAATGCGGCGGTCCCCGTCACGATCCCAACACCATGGCCCGACCACCGACTGTCTTCAAGCGCAGCGCCAACCTGTTGTTGAAGCATATCGCCGCCAACGTCGCGGTCGGGGAGACGCTGCCGACGGAACAGCAGATGGCTGTGCTGGGCGAGGGCAGCCGCACCGCGGTGCGCAGCGCGCTGGCGTATTTCCACACGCAAGGCCTGATCAGCAACCTGAAGGAACGGCGCCTGTTGCGCAAGCCGCTGCGCCGCGATTATTTCGACGAAGCGGATTTGCAGAGCGGATCGGAACGCGTGCGGCAAGTGCTGATGGAGCGGATCTATCACAGTGACTTGCCGCCCGGGGCGGAATTTTCCGAAACCGAGCTGGCGCGCGCGGCCGGCGTCAGCACCATCAGCGTGCGCGAATTCCTGATTGAATTTTCCCGTTACGGGCTGATCGAAAAAAAGCCGCATGGGGGCTGGCGCCTGTGCGCATTCGACCGCGCGTTCGCGATGGAGCTGGCCGACGTGCGGCAAATGTTCGAACTGGCCGCCATCGAGCGGTTCGGCGCGCTCCCGGCAGGCGACCCCGCCGTGGCGCAACTCGATGCGCTGATTGCCCGCCACGAACAGTTGGGCGCCGCGATGCCGTCCCGGCACAAGGATTTTCCCGCGCTGGACCGCGATTTCCACACGTTCCTGATCGGCTTGCTGCGCAACCGTTTTGCCCTGGGTTTTTATGACCTGGTGTCGCTGGTGTTCCACTACCACTACCAGTGGGAAAAGGAGCTGGAAATGGCGCGCAACGAATACGCCACGCATGAACACCTCGACATCCTGCGCGCATTGGCGCGGCGTGACATCGCCGGCGCCCAGGATGCCATGCGTATCCACCTGGACTCGTCGCGCACCACGCTGCTGCAGGCCATCCGCAGCCGGGAAAGGATGGCGGGCGCGGCATAAGCCTGCCTTGCCTGGTCTTGCCACGACCGGGCGTTCGCCGCGGCGCCGGTATCGCCGCGCTACGGCGGGATGCTGGCACCGGTTGCGTACCGGCCCCTTCCTGTCCGCGGATTGCGCGCGGGCCTCGGCGCCGCCCTGGCGCCTCTGCCTGCGCCGTCAGGGCTTGGCCGCCAGCGCTTCGGCGGTCACCAGCCGGCCGGTGGTGGCCACCCAGCGCGGCACGGTGCGCCCGGCCGCGACGTCGCGCACCAGTTGCATCAATTGCTGGACAGGGAGCGGCGCGCATTCCACCGTTGCGCTGAGCTTGCCGGCGGCCACCGCTTGCAGGGCGGCCGCGCCGCCCCCCAGCGACAGTATGTCGATATCGCGGCCGGGAACCAGGCCGGCCTGTTCGATGGCTTCGATGGCCCCCAGCGCCAGGTCGTCGCCGTGCACCAGCAGCGCCTGTATCCCCGGCTGCGTGCGCAACAGCGACGCCACCGCCTGGCGGCCTTGCAACCGGTCGCCCGATCCGGCCGGGACGCGCCGCAGCGCCAAGCCCGGCAGGCCAGCCGCCGCCTGCGCGGCGCCCTGGCTGCGGGCGATGGACGCGGCAGTGGGAATGCCCAGCAATTCCACCACGCCGGGCGCGCCACGCGGCGTGCGCGCCGCGCGGCCGGCCAGCCAGGCGACGGCCCGGCGGCCTTCCTCGGTGTAGTCGGGGCCAAGCAGGGAAACATATAAATCCGCCGCGCCCGCGGCCAGCGCATGGCCGGTCACAATGACGGGAATGCCGGCCGCTTTTGCTTCGCGCAGCGCCGGCTCGTATCCGCGTTCGGCCAGCGGGGCGAGGGCAATGACGTCGACCTTGCGCGCAAGCAATGAGCGCAGTGCGCGCACCTGGCTGTCCAGGTCCGCGCCGCCGTCCACCCGGCACAACGTCACATGGTGGCGGGCGGCGGCGTTTTGCAGGGCAGCGGAGAGGGAGGAGGTACCGGCGGAGGCGCCGCTCGAAGTGAGGGTAGGGATGCCGGCCTGGAAGGGGGTGTCCACGTAGCCAAGCGTGACCGTGCGGGTGGCGCCCGGCGCCCCCGGTTCCGACTGGGGCGCCGCGCCGCCCAGCCGCGCCACGCCCGCCAGCAGCGCGGCGCAGCCGGCCTTCAACGCGGTCCGGCGGCCCGTGATGGTCGGCATGTTCCGGGGGCCCCGCGCGATGACCGGCTTACCACCAGGCGGTGTAGATCGACGCCAGCATCACGCAGATGACCGCCGAACCCGCGGCAAAGCCGCCGTCGACACGGAACAGCGAGGTATCGACCACCAGCGCTTTCTGGTTGCCCTGGCGCCGCGATTCGGCCATCTTGCTGAGCAGTACCATGCCGCCCACCACGAAGAAGAACACGATGAACATGCGGTCCAGGAACGGGATTTCCGCCACTCCCGCTTCCGTGACCTTGGCGAAGCCGATCGGGACCAGGAACGACAGGTCCATCATTTGTGGCAGGAACTTCAGGATGATGGAGCCCACCAGGCCGCCGATGGTGGCGAACATGGCCGCGCCGGACGTGGTTTTCTTCCAGAAGAAGCCCATCAGGAACATGGCCAGGATGCCCGGGGAAACAAAGCCCGTGTATTCCTGGATGTAGGCGAAGCCGCCTTTCTTGTCGATGCCCAGCATCGGCGCGATCACCACGGCCAGCGCCATGGACGCCACCACGCTGACGCGGCCGATCCACACCATGCGCTGTTCGGTGGCTTCCTTGTTGAACGATTTCTTGTAGATGTCCAGCGTGAAGATGGTGGCGATACTGTTGGCCTTGCCGGCCAGCGAGGCCACGACGGCGGCGGTCAGGGCGGCGAAGGCGATGCCTTTCAAGCCCGATGGCAGCAGGTTCAGCAGGACTGGGTAGGCGCGGTCCGGATTGACTTCACCGCCGACGCGCATGGCGTCGCCCAGCGAACCCGACTTGTCCAGCGCATAGGCGGCAATGCCTGGCAGCACAACGATGACCGGCATCAGCAGCTTCAGGAATGCTGCGAACAGCAAGCCTTTGCGGGCGGTCGGCAGGTCGGCGCCCAGGGCGCGCTGCGTGATGTACTGGTTGCAGCCCCAATAGTTCAGGTTGACGATCCACATGCCGCCCAGCAGCACGGACAGGCCGGGCAAGTCCATGTAATTCGGGTTGTCGCGCTTGAGCACCATTTCAAAGTGCTCGCCGGCACGCACGAACAGTTCGGAGAAGCCCGCCGTGGCGCCATTCTTGCCGCCCAGCGCGGCCACCAGGTCCAGCGCCAGCCAGGTGGTGACCAGGCCGCCGATCACCAGGCAGGTTACCTGGATCACGTCGGTGTAGCCGATGACTTTCATGCCGCCCAGCGTGATGATGGCGGCAAAGATGGCCAGGAACAGCATGCATGGCAGCAGCGCGATGCCCGACAGGCTGGAAATCGCCAGCGCGCCCAGGTACAGGATCGAGGTCAGGTTGACCACCACGTACAGGCCCAGCCAGAACAACGCCATGGTGGTGGCGACAGCCTTGCCGTAGCGCTGTTCCAGGAATTGCGGCATGGTGTAGATGTGGTTTTTCAGGTACACCGGCATGAAGAACACGGCCACGATGACCAGCGTGGCGGCCGCCATCAGTTCATACACGGCAATGGCCATGCCGATCTTGAAGCCGGAACCGCTCATGCCGATGAATTGCTCGGCCGAGATGTTGGAGGCGATCAGCGAGGCGCCGATGGCCCACCAGGTCAGCGACCCTTCGGCCAGGAAGTAGTCGTGCGACGCGGAGCCGGAACCGGCCTGCTTGCGGCGGTAGACTGAAATGCCGTAGCCGGCGACCAGGATGAAGTAAAACAGGAAGACGACGAGGTCTAGTGTTGAGAAAGTGCTCATGGGGCGCTCGCGGTGAAGAGGTTGTCTCAGGGCTGCATTGGTTTGCACCAGTTTGCCCGCTGCGCTCGCATTATTGCCCAATACCGCACTATGAAAACCCCTTTGCCGGACGGTTGGCCAGAATCGTTCAGACGGTTGGTGATTTTCGTAATTGAAAGGCCCTGTGCCGGGTAGCAGAATGGCATGGTGCCATTCCTAAAGCCATGATTTTTCAATGACCTCCATACCTACTCCCGGTGCTGCGGCAGAAGCAGCCGACTACCGCCTGTTCATGCTCAGGAACGCCAACGACATGACAGTGACGATCAGCGAACGCGGCGCCGCGCTGCGTTCATGGCGCGCGCCGGACCGTTATGGCCGCATGGCCGACGTGCTGCTGGCCGACCACGACGGCCCGGCCGCCGCCCACGGCGAGGCGCCGCGATGGCATGGCCGCCACGTGGAGGGGGGCGTATCGATGGCGCTGGCCACGCCCGGCGATGGCGGCAACCTCATGGTGCACTACCAACTCGACGACGACGGCCGGCTGGTGGTCGAGTACGACGCGGTGGCGGGCATGGCGGCGCCGCTCAAGGCGGTCGGGAACCCGTACTTCAACCTGAACGGCGGCATGGCCGACGTGGGCGACCACATGCTGCAGATCGACGCCGAATATTTCGTCGAAGTCGATGGCGGCGGCGTGCCGGTGGGCGTGGCCGCGGTGGCCGGTACGCCGTTCGATTTCCGCCAGCCGGCCGCCATCGGTCCCCGGCTGCGCTGGACCGACAGCCAGATCGGCCTGGCCGGCGGCTTCGACCACTGTTATTTCGTGCGCAACCACTATGCCGGCGGCCAGGGTGCGCTGCGCGAAGTGGCGCGTGTCTACGATCCGGGTTCGGGCCGCCGCCTGCAGGTGTACACCACCGAAGCGGCGCTGCAGTTTTGCAGCGGCAAGCCGGCGGCGCCGGGGGCGGATGGCGCGGTGCCGGGGATGCATGGCGCACCGCGCCGCCGCGACGGCTTTTGCCTGGAGGCGAATGCCCGCCCCGACCTGATGAGCGCCGCCTGGCCGAACGTGATCCTGCATCCGGGCCAGGTGTACCGCCAAACCACGGTATACCGCCTGTCGCTGCAGGTATAGCGCGGCGTGGCAGGCGGGTTCCGGTGTCCCGGAACCGCCCGCCATCCCCAGGTTACAACGGTTTCAACCCGCGGTACGTGAAGTTGCGTGCCCGCACCTCGCCGTTGCCGGCGCTGTAGATCCCCACCTTCAGGCTCATGAAGCCGCCAAACACGTTGTGGTGGAACCCGGACACTTCCATCTGCCACGGATGCTTGATCCAGTCGCGGCCATTGTGCGAATAATGGTAAGTCACGATATTGCCGCGGTTGGCCAGTTTCACATGCACCGGGCCGGCCGGCATCGGTTGGCGCATCCAGCTTTGCTCCTCGCCGCAATGGTAGGTGAACATCTGCGACGTGGAAAAGCCGATGCCGCAATAACCGCGCCCGCTGTAATACAGCACCAGCCCACCCTGCGCTTCGCCGCTCATTTCCAGCAGCACCGACACTTCATAATCGCGGTCGCCGACGATGCACGTCAGCGGCGAACAATCGGCCGGGGAGGCGCCTTTGCCGCGGATCACCAGGCTGTTGCCGTGGTAGCGCGCGCGCTGCATTTCGTCCGGCCCCGGTTCGAAGAAACTCCACTGCACGCCGAACCGGTTGGTGGAAAAATCGTCCGACAGCGGCTGGCCGGCAGGCCCGCCCTGGCCGCCCTTGGGCTTGCGCAGCGGCGCCGACAGGTCGCCGCCGCGGGCGCGCAGCCAGCCGTCGCCGGTCCATTCGACCGGCTCCAGGATGGTTTGCCGCCCCAGGGTGCGGAAATTGTTTTCATAGGCGTGGTACACCATCCACCAGTCGCCGGCCGGCCCTTCGATGACGGTGGCGTGGCCGCGCGACCACCACGGTTCCTGCGCGCTGCGGGTGCGCACCACCGGGTTGTGCGGGTAATCCTGCCATGGCCCGTGGATCGAACGCGAGCGCGCCACCGTGACCATGTGGCTGGTGGGCGGGCCCGAGGTGCCGCCGACCGCCGTCACCAGGTAAAACCAGCTGCCGCGCCGGAATATCTTCGGCCCCTCGGGCGCGAACATTTCCACCACCCAGTCTTCCGGATAGCGCCACGGCTGGTACACCTGTTCCAGCTTGCCCACGGTGGACAGGCCATCGTCGGACAGGCCGATGCGGCGCACGCCGTTGAAGAACAGGTAGCGCTTGCCGTCTTCGCCGACCGCGTGGCCGGGATCGATGCAACCCTCGATGTGCAGGTCGATGGGGTCGCTCCACGGGCCCCGGATATCGTCCGCATAAATCACGAAGATGCCGCCCTTGTTGTCCGGGTTGGCCGGGATGTAGAGGAAATAGCGGCCGTTGTGCTTGACCAGGTCCATGGCCCACACGGTGCCGAGCGGCTTGGTGAGGGCGGCGCAGATGGGCGCCCAGTTGACCAGGTCGCGCGAGTGCCAGATCACGGCGCCCGGGTACGACGTGAACGAGGAAAACGTCATGTAGTAGTCATCGCCATCCTTGAGGATGGTGGGATCGGCATGGTCGCCCGACACGATCGGATTCAAGTACATGCCGTTGCCGAGGTCGGCCTTGCGCTGGCCTTCGACGCCATACGCCGGCGAGACGGTGCGGCCGGGCGTGGCGCAGCCGGCCGGCGATGTGGCGGCCGAGGTGGCGGTCGAGGTGGCGGCTATTGCGGGCAGTGCGGGCGCCGCGGCGGCGCCCGCCAGCGCGAGCTTGAGCAGGCCTCGCCGGCTCGATGGTGGGGAGGAGGAATGTGTGGACATGATGGTTAATAAAGGAAGTGAAAAGCCATGTCGCCAGGACTGGTGGAACCGCCTTGCTGACCGCTGCAGGGCGGATTAGGCGGAACGCCGCAATCCGCCATTGCATGCATCCCCGCGACGCCGGCAACGGCGGATTACGCTGCGCTAATCCGCCCTGCGGGAACCTTCGGCGACTTATTTGCCGACGACCTTCGTGAGGCCCGGTGCCTTGCGCGCCAGGTCGGCGTCGCCGCCCACCGTCAGGCGGCCGGCACGGTCGTCCCATTGCAGGCGCGCCAGGGTGCCTTTGCCTTTTTCATAGTCGTATGACACACCATCGTCGTCATACAGCCCAAAGGCGGCGTCCTTGCCCGGATAGACGCGGATTTCCGCGATGGCCTGTTTGGCGGCGGTGGACTGGATGTCCGCGCCCAGCGGCACGATGGAGCCGGCCTTCACGAACACGGGAATCTGGTCGATCGGCGCGGCGGCCTTGATCCAGCGCCCGCCGGCCAGCTTTTCATTGGTCCAGAAGTTGTACCAGTCGCTGCCGGCCGGCAGGTAGACGTCTTTCGTGGTCTGGCCCTGTTCCGTGACCGGCGCCACCAGGAAGGCCGGGCCGAACATATACTGGGTGCCGATGTTGGCCACGTTCGGGTCGTGCGGGAAGTCCATCCACAGCGGGCGCATGAACGGCGCGCCGTTATCCCACGTGGACTTGGCCTGGCTGTAGATATAGGGAATCAGCTGGTAGCGCAGGCGGTCGTAGCGCGCCAGGATCGGTTCGGCCTGGCGGCCGAATTCCCAGATTTCCGTATGCTTGCGGTCGCCGTGCACGCGCAGGGTCGGCAGGAAGGTGCCGTACTGGAACCAGCGCGTAAACAGTTCGGGGTAATCGTGGTTCTGGCCCACCGTGGCTTCCGCGCCGGCCGGGTCCAGCAGCGGCGCCCCGGTGGCCTTGGTCGATTGCGGCAGCCATTGCCAGCCGCCGATATCGTTGCCCCAGTACGCGATGCCGGAAGCGGTCATGTTCAGGCCGGCCGGAATCTGGCGCGCCAGCGCTTCCCAGGTCGGGTGGATGTCGGACGACCAGAACAGGGCGCCGGTGCGCTGCGAGCCCAGGTAGGCGGCGCGCGCCAGCACCATGGCGCGCTTGTTCGGCTTCCATTGGCGCATGCCGTTGGCAAACCCTTCCACGTGCAGCAGCGGGAACAGGTTGCGGTAACGGTCGCCCGAGCCGATCGAATAGAAAAAGCCGTCCGGCACCAGGTCCGGTTCGGTTTCATCGAGCCACGGGTAATCGAAGCCGTGCGCCAGCACGTTGTCGCGCGCACGCTCCCAGTACCACTGGCGCGCGGCCGGATTGGTGGCGTCGATCAATGCGCCGGTGCGGTCCGAGCGGAACGGCAGGCCGTCCACGGTCTTGCCATCCTTGTCCTTCAGGAAGTAGCCCTTGGCATCGAGTTCATTGAAGTAGCGGCCCGAGGTTTCAAAGCGCGGCCAGATGGAAATGATCGATTGCATGCCCATGTCGTGCAACTGCTTGTTCATGCCGGACGGATCGGGGAATTGCGCCGGATCGATGTCGAGCTGCCCCATGCGGGTCCAGTAAAACCAGTCGACCACCATGATGTCGAGCGGGTATTGCTTTTCTCGGTAAGTCTTGGCCACGCGCAGCACTTCCTGCTGGCTCTCATAGCGGGCTTTCGACTGGATCAGGCCGAACGCTGCCTTGGGCGGGATCGGCGTCTTGCCGGTCACGCGCGCATAGCCGGAATAGATTTCTTCCGGCGTGTTGCCGGTAATGACGAAGAAGCTGACGCGTTCGCCCACGTTGGACTGGAAGCCGGTGCGGCCATTGACGCCGGCAATGAAGCGGGTGGCGGACGGGTTGTCCCACACGATGCCATAGCCCTTGGACGACACCATGAACGGCACGCACACCGATTCGCCGTGCGGCGCGTCATACCAGTGCTTGCAGTCGATCACGCGGCCGCGCAAGTCCAGCGGGCCGGTCGATTCCTGGTTCTGGCCCATGCCATAGTAATGTTCGTCGGCCTGGACGCTGAAGGACGCGCCGGTCTGGTAGGTCTTTTCGGTATTGACGGTTTGCGGCGCCAGGTCCCAGCCGGTCATGTCGAGTACGGTCTCGCCCTTGGCGTTTTTGACTTTCAGCGACACCGGCGCCAGTTGCGGCGCGAAGTATTTTTCCCCCATGGATGGCACGCGCGGCGCCGGTGCCGGCGCCACCTGCAGCGACAGCGCCGGCGACGTGAACGTGTCGCCATCCTTGCCGCTGGCGTGGCGGAACGGCGCATTGTCCACGCCGGACGGGAGGATGCCGTAGCCCGGCCCTTTCAACACTTCCGCCTTGTCGGTTGCGATGGTGACGCGGACCACGTTGGGGCCGTATGCTTCCACCGAAACCCAGGCGCCGTTGCGGTCCAGGGTGGCGATGGGGGCTGCGTGGGCCGCGCTGAAACCGGCCGTCGCGGCCAGCACGGCGGCGGACGCCGCCAGCGAAGTGGCCAGCGAGGTGGCCAGCGTGGCAGCCACCGATGTGGCCAGCACGTTGCGCTTGAAATGCGCGGTCATGTGTACTCCTGAATGTTCTAATGGTGTTGATCGATGGACGCGAAGCTGCACGCTTCGCGTGGTCGAACCATTGTGCAGACCGGCTTTGCATGGGGCAATTATGAAAATCACCAAGCTTTGCAATGATTTGCCCCAACCTGCGGCGGGGCGGTCCCGGCGCCAAAGTTGCAGTGATAGCATGGCCCATCCACAGTGAACCTAGAAGGAATGAAGTCACATGAAACACTTGCAACGTATCAGCCTGGCGGCCTTGTGCGCCGCCGCCTTGCCCGTGATGGCGGCCGGCGCCGCAGGCGCTGCGGGCGCCGGTACCGAGGCCGGCCCGGCGCGCCAAATCGTGCTGGATGCCGCCGCGGCGAAGGCGCCGCTGGACCGCTTTTACGACTTGTCGGTCGGCTCCGATTATCCGGGCACGCTGATCCGCGACGACAGCATGGCGCAACTGAAAACCGTGGTCGAGGAAACCGGTTTCCGCTACCTGCGCTTCCATGCGATTTTCCACGACGTGCTGGGCACGGTGAAGGTGGAAAACGGCAAGACCGTGTACGACTGGACCAAGATCGACAAGCTGTACGACGACATGTTGGCGCGCAAGATCAAGCCGTTCGTGGAACTGGGCTTCACGCCGAAGGCGCTGGCCACGTCGGAGGCGAAAATCTTTTACTGGCAGGGCAATACGTCGCATCCGAAACTCGATGGCTGGCGCGACCTCATCGCCAATTTCATCCAGCACGTCCAGCAGCGCTACGGCAAGGAAGAAGTGCGCACCTGGTTCTTTGAAGTGTGGAACGAACCGAACCTGGACGGCTTCTGGGAGCACGCCGACCAGAAAGCGTATTTCGAACTGTATGACGTGACGGCCAACACCATCAAGGCCATCGATCCCAAGCTGCGCGTGGGCGGCCCGTCCACGGCCGGCGCCGCGTGGGTGCCGGAATTCCTCGACCACGTGGCGAAAAGCGGCGCCGCGGTCGACTTCGTGACCACGCACACCTATGGCGTGGATGGCGGTTTCCTCGATGAAATGGGCAAGGAAGACACCAAGCTGTCGGAATCGCCGGACGGCATCATCGGCGACGTGCGGCGCGTGCGCGAACAGATCACCGCCTCGAAATATCCCGGCCTGCCGATGTATTTCACGGAGTGGAGCACCAGCTACACGCCGCGCGACCTGGTGCACGATTCGTACATCAGCGCGCCGTACATCCTCAGCAAGCTGGCCGGCACCAAGGGCCTGGTGCAGGGCATGAGTTACTGGACGTATACCGACCTGTTCGAGGAACCGGGGCCGCCGACGAAACCGTTCGAAGGCGGATTCGGCCTGATGAACCCGCAGGGTATCCGCAAGAGCGCCTATTTCGCCTACAAGTACCTGCATGCGCTGGACGGCAAGGAAATCCCGGTCGGCGACAAGCAGGTCTGGGCCGCCACCAATGGCGCGAAAATCGCCGCCGTGCTGTGGGACTTCCAGCAGCCGAAACAGCCGGTCAGCAATCGTTCGTTCTACAGCCGCGTGCTGCCGGCCACGCCGTCGCAGCCGGCCACCCTGCAGATGCGCCACGTGAAGGCCGGCAAATACCGCCTGCAGGTGCGCCGCACCGGCTTCAAGGCCAATGACGCGTACACGGCCTACATTGAAATGGGCGCGCCGAAGACCCTGACCGCGCAGCAGCAGGCCGAACTGGAAGCGCTGACGAAGGACACGCCGGAAACCGACCGCATGGTCACCGTGGGCAAGAACGGCGTGTTCGACGTGACGGTGCCGATGCGCAGCAATGACGTGGTGCTGGTGACGCTGGAACAGGCCGGCAAGAAGTAAAACAGCAGGGACTATCGTATGCATTTCATGAAAAAAACCGTGCTGGCCGCCGCGGCCGGCCTGTTGGCCACATTGGGTAGCCCGGCCTGGGCCGAAACCGTGGTCACGATCGACGCGGCCAAGGCCGGCCCGGTCATCAGCAAGGATATCTATGGCCAGTTCGCCGAACACCTGGGGTCGGGCATCTACGGCGGCATGTGGGTCGGCCCCGATTCGACCATCCCCAACACCAGGGGCTGGCGCAATGACGTGCTGGGCGCGCTGAAGGAGTTGCACGTGCCGCTGGTGCGCTGGCCGGGCGGCTGCTTTGCCGACGAATACCACTGGCGCGAAGGCATCGGCCCGCGCAAGGACCGCCCGGTGAAGGTCAACACCACCTGGGGCGGGGTGGAAGAGCCGAACTGGGTCGGCACCCATGAATTCTTCGACCTGGTGGAATTGCTGGGCGCGGATGCCTACGTCAATGGCAACCTGGGCACCGGCTCCAACCAGGAAATGGCGGAGTGGCTGGAATACATGACGTCCAACACCAAGTCCGGCCTGGCGGAATTGCGCCGCAAGAATGGCCGCGACCAGCCGTTCAAGGTGGCGTATTTCGCGGTCGGCAATGAAGCGTGGGGTTGCGGCGGCTCCATGAAGCCGGCGCACTACGCCAATCTGTACAAGACCGCCACCACGTTCCTGAAGGCGCCGCCCAACAGCCGTCCGAAATTCATCGCCAGCGGCGGCAATGACCACGACCTGACCTGGACCACCACCTTGTCCAAGGAAGTCAAGGACAACATCGACGCGATCAGCTTCCACTACTACACGATCCCGACCGGCAAATGGGAAGTCAAGGGCGCCGCCACCGGATTTGGGGAAGGCGAGTGGATCTCCACCATGAAGAACACCCTGGCCATCGACAAGATGATCGCCAATAACGTCAAGGTGCTGGACCAGAACGATCCGAAGAAAAAGATCGGCTTCTACGTCGATGAATGGGGCACCTGGTATGACGTGGAAAAAGGCACCAACAGCGGCTTCCTGTACCAGCAAAACAGCCTGCGCGACGCGGTGGTGGCGGCGCTGAACTTCAACATCTTCCACAAATACGCGGAACGCGTGCGCATGAGTAACATCGCGCAAATGGTCAACGTGCTGCAAGCCATGATCCTGACCGACAAGGACCGGATGCTGAAGACGCCGACCTACCACGCATACCACATGTATGTGCCGTTCCAGGATGCGGCGTCGCTGCCGGTCGCCATCCGGGACAACGCCACGTATAAACTGGGCGCGACGGCGGTGCCGCAGGTCAGTGCGTCGGCGGCGCGCGGCAAGGATGGAAAATTGTACCTGGCGCTGGTGAACACAAACCCGAACAAGGAAACCGAGGTCACCGTCAACCTGGCCGGCGGCAAGGCCCAGGCCGTGCAGGGCCGCGTGCTGACCGCCGCCACGATGGACGCCCACAACACGTTCGACCAGCCGGATGCGGTGAAGCCGGCGCCGTTTGCCGCGCAAGCCACGGGCGGCAAGCTGACGCTCAAGCTGCCGGCCAAGTCGGTGGCGGTGGTGAACGTCGAGTAAGGCAGCCGCAGGCATGTGGCGGATTACGCCGGCTGATCCGCCCTACATCATGCACTTGTGATTTCCGTCAGCCAGGGATGTGGGATGCAGGCCGGATTAGGCGCCGCGCGCCGTAATCCGGCATGCCAACGCTGCCGTGGTGCACGCACGTGGCGGATCAATGCACCGGCGTGGCCTTGTCCTGCGCCAGCGTCCATTCCACCGTATCGGTGACCGCGCCCGCCGTCACGGCAATGCGGTTGACACCGGGCGCCAGGCGCACCTTCCACGTCGCGATGCGTCCGTCCACCGGGCGCTCGCCGAGCGCCACCCCGTTGACGGCCAGGCTGGCGCTGGACTGGTTGCTGTACACCTTGACCTCGGCATCGGCCGCGGTGCGCTGCGTATGGCGGCGCGACGCGATGTACACCATGGGACGCGTGGCGCCGTCGGTCCAGTTGGCCTGGTACCAGTAATACGCATCCTTCTTCACGCTGCGGTCATAGTTGACCAGGCCCTTGTCATTGAAGCCCGGCGTGTCGCCCTCGTTGCGGCCGGCCGAAGGGAAATCGAATCCCACCCAGATGAATTTGCCCCACAGCCAGGGCCGTGCATCGAGCTGCCGCCAGGCGGCTTCATGGTACAGCGCCTGGTACTGTTCCGGATGCCAGCGGCCGCCCGGTTGCGGGCGCTGCGGCGGATCCTGCTGCTGCAGCGCGCTGCCGCCGGCGCCGTATTCGCTGACGGCCAGCGGCGTCGTGGGCCGGCGCCGGCGGTTATTGTCGAGGAAGGGACCAAGGTCGGTGAATTCACCGTCATACCAGCCGAAATACACGTTGGACCCGACCGCGTCGGTATGCGACGCCTGCGGGCCGTCGATCGGCGCGCAGCAGTTGGCGTACACCGTGGGGCGGCTCGGGTCTTCGCGGTGTGCGATGGTGTTTTGCAGCGACAGCACCCGCGCGCTGGTCTCGTCGACCTTGTAGATTTCATTGCCCAGGCCCCACTGCACCACCGACGGATGGTTGTAGTTTTGCCGGATCAGTTCACGCAATTGCTGCACGCTGTTTTCCAGGAACGGCGTGTTGCCCTCGACTTCCGCGTTGAGCGGCATCTCAGTCCAGACCAGCATGCCGAGCTTGTCCGCCAGGTCATAGGCGCGCTGCGCATGCTGGTAGTGCGCATAGCGCACGCCGGTCACGCCGAGTTCGGACAGGATGCGGTAATCGCGGTCGATGTCGGCATCGCTGACGGCCGGGCCCTTGCCGGGCAAGAAAGTCTGGTGCGCATTGACCCCGTGCACCGCGTACGGCGCGCCGTTGAGCAGCAGGCCGCGCGACGGGTCGAGCCGGACATCGCGTATGCCGGCCTGGAACGTGGCCCGGTCCTGCACCACGGGCACGGCACTGGCCGCCGTTGCGCCCGCCGTCGGTATGACGGCCGTTGCACCATCCGTTGTCCCCGACGTAGCGCCAGCCTTTGCGCCGGCGGCTGCACCGGCCTGCGTCCCGGTCCTTGCCGCCGCCCCGCCAGCCGGCCTGGTGTCCGCCCGCGTGCTGATTTCCGCCTCGCTGGTGTACAGGTAAGGATCGCGTACGCCTTGCCACAGTCGCGGCGAGGCCAGGTGACCGGACAGGCCCACGGCGGTCACGCTGTGCGGCGGCAAGGTCACGTCCTTGCGCGCGGTGGCGGCAATACGGCCCAGCGCATCGCGCAGGCTGGCCGTCACCGTGGTCAGCACAGGGCGGGCGCTGTCGTTGGCGACGCGCGCGGTCCAGTGCAGCGCAGCGCCCTTGGTTGACACGTCCGAGGCGTGGAAATACACGCCGGGGCCGCCGTAGTCCATCATGTCGAAATGCACGGGCTGGGTGCTGACCAGGCGCACCGGCCGGTACAGGCCGCCGGCCATCGTATAGTCGCCGCCCAGCGGCGCGACCGAACGGTGGACCGCGTTGTCGACCTTGACTTCGATCTCGTTGGAGCCGGGTTTCAGCCAGCGCGTCACGTCGAAGCGGAAGCGTGCGAACCCGCCTTCGTGGCGGCCGGCGTGGCGGCCGTTGACCCGCACTTCGGTGACCAGCATGGCGCCGTCGAATTCCAGGAAGTGGCGCTTGCCGGCCAGCGTGCGCGGCAAGTCGAGGGTGCGGCGGTACCATGCCTCGCCGCGGTAATAGCGCGGGCTCGCGCTATCCTCGCCGTTGAAACTGTGTGGCACCGTCACGGTTTGCCATTGCTGTTCACCGGCCTTGCGGAATTGCCAGCCATCGTCCAGCGGCAGTATCTGGCGCGCCTGTTCCTGCGCCGCCTGGGCCGGATACGGCGCCAGCAGGGACAGCGACACGATGGCCGGAATCAGCGGAGGGAAGATCGACTTCCAGGGGGAAAGTAAGGTATCCATGACGGCCATTGTCGGCAGCCGGCATGCACGGGGCAATTATGAAATTGTCCAATTCCACGAACAAAAATACCGGATGACGGCGCCTTGCCGCGGCGTCATTCCAGCGCGGCCAGCGCGGACGCGACGTACACCAGCGGGGCGTTCCAGTTGATGGCCACTTCATTGCTGGCATAGCTGCACACGTGGTCGAGGTAGGCCAGTGCCGGCAGGGTGGACGGATAGGGCGGGCAATGATCGGCGTCCTGCCGCCCCGGCTGCGCGCCGCCCACCAGCCAGCCCGGCACCGGGTCGGCAATGCCGTCCGCTTCGGACGGGCGGTGGTGCGGATGCAGGGGCGGTTTGGCGCCGAAGCCCGTGACGAAGGAATAGCCGGTGGGGTTGCGGCCCAGCGCATAATCGAGCGCCGAGCGCGCCGCTTCCAGGTCTGCGCGCCGGTGTTCCAGCCGGTAAGCCTGCACCAGCACCATGGCCTGGTTCATCAGGATGGCGTTGCTGCCCCAGTCGAAATCCTTGGTTTGCATGGCGACCCGGTAGGGCGACGCGGCCCAGGTGGCGCGCAGCGCGCCGGCCAGCGTGGTGATGCGGCTGGCGATCAGGGCCCTGTCGGCTGCCGGGGGCAGGCGCGGCAGGTGGTGCGCGAGCGAGATCCAGGCCAGCCCGCCCACGTCGCCCCAGGACGGCACGCGGGCCGGCAATTGCGGCGCGTTCATGGCCTGGTAATAGCGGTCATCGCCGGTGGTGATGTACAGCTCGGCGGCGGCCCACGCGAATTCGTCGGCCAGCCTGGCGTCGTCGTAACCGCCGGTGGCGATGTCGGGCGGCTGGCGGTACACTTGGTCCGGATGCGCCTGCGCCCATTCCCAGGCGCCCAGCGCGGCGGCGCGCATGCGCGCCGACAGGCCCGGGCGCTGCGCCTCGAACGGCGCCATCACGCGGCTGGCCACCGCCATCACGGCCGCGAAATCCAGCGTGGCGGCCGTGGTCTTCTGCACCACGTAGCGCGGCGCGGTCGACTGGTGCGGCATGACCATGCCGTCGAACTGTTTGCTGGTCAGCTTGTGGTAGACGCCGCCATCGTGCGGGTCTTGCATGGCCAGCATCCATTCCAGGTTCCACAGCGCCTCATTGAGAATGTCGGGCAAGCCGTTGCCCGATTCCGGCAGGTTGGCGCCATGCGCGGTGAACCAGGCCGGGAAGTGTTCCCACGCGGCCAGCAGCGTATAGGTGGCGATGCCGGAATTGACGATGTACTTGTTGTAGTCGCCGGCGTCATACCAGCCCCTGGGCGCACTGATGACCGTGCCTTCCGGGCGCTGCGTGGATGCGGCCGACGCGTGCACCAGCACTTCCGTGTCGGGATGGCCGGCCGGGCGCGCATACCGGCCGGCATGCTGCGGCAACAGCGCGGCGCCGGCGCGGTTGTAATAAAACGCGCGCAGCGCGGCTATGCCGACGGCCGTGTAGGCATCGGGGCCGATGGCGAACGGCGCGGAATCGGGCAGGCCGGCCACGCGGATGCGGTAGCGGCCCGGCGCCTTCAGCGCGGAAAAATCCGCCACCCGCACGGTCTTGCCCGACGCTTCCCACGGCGCCGGCGCGCCAAGCGTGCCGCGCAGCGCCGGCTTGCCGGTATCGTCGCGCACCACCGTAAAGCCGGCGGCCTTGCCGGCCGGGACCACGGCAAGTTTGTGCGCGCCGGGGGTAAAGCCGACCTGGTTGACGTGGATTTCGGGCGCGGCGTGCGCGCTGGCGGCGCAGGCGGCCAGCATCAGCGGCACTGCGCGGCGGTGAACATTGGACATGGAATACATTCTGGGCGTGGTGGGAAGAACCTGGCGGCTATTTCAACAAGCTGTCGTCGGCGGTCGTGGGCGGCTGTTGCGGAGCGGATCAGTGGGGAGGCCGAGCCGGTGCGGCGGCGTAATCCGCCATTGCAGGCGGCGCCGGTGCGCATGCAGCGGCGGATTACGGCGTTCCGCCTCTTAAGGCACTCCGGCAGGAGTGCCGGTCGTACGATGGGGCATCGGGGCGGATTGGCCGGCCCTGGCCGGTTAATCCGCCCTACAGCCGCCTGTGCGGGCCATTCCACGATATCAGTGCAGAGCTTAAACCGGCGGGGGCCGCCGCGCAAGCGCGGCGTGCCGCCCAGGGGCGGCACCCGCGGCCCCGGCCATCGTTCGCGGCCGAGAAGGTGGCGCCCAGCCGCGTCATGGCGCCGTTGGGCCCCGCCTTCAATGCGCGGCGGCCGCCTCCGGCGCGGCCTTGGCCGGCTGCACGCCATCGCTGTGGGGGAACGGTGCTTTCCAGCACACGATGAACGATGGAATGGTGGCCACCATGATGAAGATGAAGTACGTCACGTAGCCCATCATTTCCTGCAGGTAGCCGCTGGCCATGCCGGTCAGCATGTTGCACAGGCCCATCAAGCCGGTGCCGAATGCGTAGTGCGTGGTGGCGTATTTGCCGGGCGCCAGCTGCTGCATCAGGTAGATCATGAAGCCGACCGCGCCGAAGCCGAAGAAGAATTTCTCGATGATGACGCCGGCGCTGATGGCCAGCAGGCTGTCCGGCTGGTAGAGCGCCATGGCAAGGAACGTGGCGTTGGGAATATTGATGGCGCAGCACAAGGTGAACAGGGTGGCCTTCAAGCCGCGTTTGGCCACGAACCAGCCGCCCAGCAGGGAGCCCAGCAGGACGGCCGCCAGGCCATAGGTGCCGTAGATCAGGCCGAGCTGTTCATTGGCCAGGCCCAGGCCACCCTTGGCGACGGGGTCGACCATGAAGAACGGGCCGATTTTTTCCAGGAAGCCGACGCTGAGGCGGAACAGGAACGCAAACGCCACCATGGTCCATACGCCCGGCTTGGCAAAGAAGGTGCGGAAGGCGTCGAGCAGGATATGGCAAGCCTGGCCGGCCGAGGTGGGCGTGTCCGGTGCGCGCGCGCCGTCCGGCATCACGCGCGCGTGCCACGCCATCATGACCAGGGTGACGGCGGCGGCGATGAAGAAGCAGATGCGCCAGGCGTCGTTCCATTCCGGGCCGAACACCTTGGGGTCGTGCCCGAACACGTGGGTGTGCAGGTAGCCTGACAGGTAGACCAGGCCGCCGGACGCCACGATCGGGCCGATGTTCCACGAAAGGCTCTGGATGCCGCAATACAGCGATTGGCTGCGGCTGTCGAGCGAGGTGACGTAGACGCCGTCGCAGGCGATGTCCTGGGTGGCGCCGATGAAGGACATGAAGACGAACAGCGACATCAGCAGCGCCAGCGTGCCGGGAATCGACATCAGCAGCACGCAGGCGCCGAAGCACAGCGCCAGCACCAGCTGCGCGGCCAGCACGAAGAATTTCTTGGTGCGGTACATGTCGACGAACGGCGCGAACAGCGGCTTGACGGTATAGGCCAGCAACAGCGCGCTGGAATACGCCGCGGCCTGGACATTGTCCATGCCGAGGTTCTTGAACATGATGGAACTGACGCTGGTGAGCATCATGTACGTCAGCGCCATGGTGAAGTAGCCGGTCGGCACCCACATCAGCGGCGAAACGGTCGGTCGGTAAAATGGCATGGTGTATTCTCCGTCGCGCATCAGGCCGTGGCCAGGCTGGCAGCGGCGCCGTCCTGCCGCGCCGGGCATACGGCCGCGGGTTCGGATGGATAGTCGCCGAGGTGTTCGGACAGCAGCGCGGCCGCGCCGGACAGCGCCGGGTAGGGCGCCGTGATCAGCACGGTCGGTATTTGCGCGGTATAGGCGGAAAAGCGTCCCTTGTGCTCGAAGCGCGCGCGGAACGGCGACTGCGCCAGCAGTGCGCCCAGGCGCGGCGCCACGCCGCCGCCGATGTAGATGCCGCCCTGCGCGCACAGCGTGACGGCGACATTGGCCGCCACCGTGCCCAGCATGGCGCAAAAACAGTCGATGGTGTCGCGGCACAGCGGGTCGGTGTCGCCGACCGCGCGCGCCACGATGGTGGCGGTATCGAGTTGCGGCGCCTCGCCGCCGCGCATGGCGGCCAGCGCGGCATAGATCAGCGCGATGCCGGGACCGGACACCAGCCGCTCGGCCGACACATGCGGGTAATGGCGCCAGCAATACTGCAGCACCGCCAGCTCGCGTTCGTCGGCCGGCGAAAATGTCGCGTGCCCGCCTTCGCTTTGCAGCGTGCGCCAGCGGCCGTCCTGCAGGCCGATTCCGGCCACGCCCAGGCCGGTGCCGGCGCCCACCACGCCGATCATGGCGCCGGGCTGGGCGCTGCCGCCGCCGATCCCCTGCAACTGGCTGGCGTGCAGCGCCGGCACGGCGCGCGCCAGCGCGGCAAAGTCATTGACCACCAGCAGGGTCTCGAAACCGAGTTCGGCGCGCATGGCGTTGATGGAAAATTCCCAGTGGTGGTTGGTCATGCGGACGTGGTCGCCATTGACCGGATTGGCGATGGCGATAGCGGCATGGGCGGCGCGTGCGCCATGCCGGCGCAGGTAGCTGCGCGCGGCGTCGGAAAAGCGCGCGTAGTCGCCGCAGGCCAGCGTGGCCACCTGTTCCAGGCAGCCGGGCGCGGTCTCCAGGGCAAAGCGGGCATTGGTGCCGCCGATGTCGGCCACCAGGCGGGGACCGTCATGGTAAGGTGTGGCGCTCATGCTTTGCTCCGCAGGCCGGCAATGAAGTCGCGGTACCACAGCGCGCTGGCCTTGGGCGTGCGCCGCTGCGTGGCGTAGTCGACGTGGACGATGCCGAAACGCTTGGCATAGCCGGAATTCCACTCGAAATTGTCGAGCAGGCTCCACAGGAAGTAGCCGCGCACGTCGACACCCTGCGCCATGGCGGCGCCCAGCGCTTCGAGGTGGTCGCGCACGTAGGCGATGCGGGCCTCGTCCGGCACCGCGCCGTCCACCACCGCGTCGCGGTTGGCCATGCCGTTTTCCGTGATGTACACGGGCGGCAAGTCATATTCGGCATCGAGCGCCAGCAACAGTTCGGTCAAGCCTTCCGGGTAGATTTCCCATCCCATGTCGGTGAACCCGCGGCCGCCCTTCGGCGGCGGCGGGTTGGGCGAGGCGCTGGTGCAGACGCGGAAGTAGTAATTCACGCCGAGGAAATCCATCGGCTGGCGGATGATGTCGAAGTCGCCGTCGCGCACGATGGGTGCATCGGCGCCGTGGGCGCGCAGCGCCAGTTCGGGATAATGGCCCTTGAAGATCGGGTCCATGAACCACTGCACGGATTTCGCGTATTCGAGTTCGGCCAGCGCCCGGTCTTCGGCGCTGTCGGTGACGCCGTGCGCGGGCCACTGGTTGAGCACGATGCCGAGTTTGGCCTTGCTGTTCACGGCGCGCATGGCGTTCATGGCCAGGCCGTGCGACAGCAGCAAATGGTGCGAGACCTGGATCGCGCTGGCCGCGTCGGCGATGCCGGGCGCGAATTGCGCGTTGCCGTAACCGAGGTTGGCGGTGCACCACGGCTCATTGTGGGTGGCGATGGCCTCGATGCGGTCGCCGAAGCGGCGCGCCACTTCGGCCGCGTAGTCGCCAAAGCGCTTGGCGGTATCGCGCGCCAGCCAGCCGCCGCGGTCCTGCAGCGCCTGCGGCAAGTCCCAGTGGTACAGGGTCAGGTGCGGCGCCAGGCCTTTCTCGTGCAGCGCATCGAGCAGGCGGTCGTAGAAGCCGAATCCCTTTTCATTCCAGGCGCCGCTGCCGTCCGGCTGCACCCGCGCCCACGCCATGGAAAAGCGGTAGGCGTCCACGTTCAGCGATGAAATCAGGTCGACGTCCTCGCGGTAGCGGTGGTAGTGGTCGCAGGCGACGTCGCCGTTGGTGCCGTCGATGACGCGGCCGGGCGTATGGCTGAAAGTGTCCCAGATGGATGGGCCCTTGCCATCCTCGGCCCAGGCGCCTTCGATCTGGAACGCGCTGGTGGCGACACCCCAGGTGAAATCAGGGGGGAATTGCTGGATACGGGTCATTGCAGCTCGCAGGTAGTGAAGATCAGGAAGCGATCGCACGTATTGTGGATTCGCTACCATCATAGGAACCGGCAATTTCCAGTGTCAAACACTAAGCCCGCGGTTCAGCAATTTCATGTCGCGCTCTGGCGGATTTCATGAAGCGGTTGCGGCGGCCTGTCCACAGTTTTCCTCCGGATAGGGAACCCGGTGGCGGCGCGAATTGAACTATCATCAATCCGTATAGCTGGCACGAAAAGATGCATAGATGTTACATGCCCGGGGCAGTTACGCTCCGCGTTGCGTTTTTCATTCACTGACACCATCGCTACCGCCATGATTACTCGACCTGTAAAAATCGGCCTCGTCGGCCTCGGCAAGATCGCCGTCGACCAGCACATTCCCGCGATCCGCAACAATCCCGCCCTGGAACTGGTGGCGGGCTGCTCGCCGCACGCCCGCCCCGGGGGCGTGGCCGCGTACGACGACATGCACGCCATGCTGGCGGCGCATCCGGACATCGAGGCGCTGGCCATCTGTACGCCGCCGCAGGTGCGCCACCGCATCGCCATGGAAGCGCTGGCCACGGGCCGCCATGTCTTCCTGGAAAAACCGCCGGCCGCCACCCTGGGCGAAGCCGAAGCGCTGCGCGCTTTTGCCGAGCAACAAGGCGTGACCCTGCTGGCCAGCTGGCATTCGCGCTTTGCGCCGGCGGTGGAAGCCGCGCGCGCCTGGGTGGCGGAACACAAGCTCAAGGCCATCCGCGTGATGTGGAAGGAAAATGTGCGCCAGTGGCATCCGGGCCAGACGTGGATCTTCGCGCCCGGCGGCATGGGCGTGTTCGATCCCGGCATCAATGGCCTGTCGATCCTGACCCGCATCGTGCCGGATGCGGTGCTGGTGAAAAAAGCCGACCTGCACATCCCCGCCAATTGCGACGCGCCGATCGCCGTGCAGATGGACCTGGCCACGGAAAGCGGCGTGCCGGTGCGTGCGGAATTCGACTTCCTGCAGGAAAACCTGCAGACCTGGAGCATTTTCGCCGACGCCGAGGATGGCGGCACGCTGGCGCTGCACATGGGCGGCACCGCGCTGGAAATCGATGGACGGCAAGTGCTGCAGGAACCCGAGCGCGAATATCCAGGCTTGTATGCACACTTCCAGCAATTGATTGCGGCCGGCAAGTCGGACGCGGATTTCGCGCCGCTGCGCATCGTGGCCGACGCCTTCATGGTGGGCAAGCGCATCGGTGCGCCTGAATACATCGAATAAGCGTGGAATGCGCCGCGGGCAGGCGGCGGTTACGGGAAATCATACCGGGACTCGGCGGTTTTCACGATTGCGCGGCAGCGCTTTGCATGAAGACAATAAGGGGTGCACCGCCGGTGCGCCCCTTATCTTTTTCCGACCTATGACTGCACCTATACCGACACCGAAAATCAATGGCGCCCGGCGCCGCCTGCTGGTTTCCATGGGCCTGGCCAGCGCCTTTCCCGGCCTGGCCGGCGCGACCGTCACGGCGCGCCAGCGCGGCCAGCGCGACAGCCTGGAACTGTGGTACGAAGCGCCCGCCGGCCCATGGGTCGAAGCGCTCCCGGTCGGCAACGGCCGGTTGGGCGGCATGGTCTTCGGACGCGTGGCGCAGGAGCGCATCCAGCTCAACGAAGACACGCTGTCGGCGGGAGGGCCGTACGAGCCCAACAATCCGGCGGCGCTGGAAGCGCTGCCGAAAGTGCGTGCGCTGATCGATCAGGAACGCTTCAAGGAAGCCGCCGACCTGGTCTCGTCCGCATTGATGGGCAAGCCGTTGACGATGATGCCGTATGGCGCGGCCGGCGACCTGTTGCTGGACTTTATCGGCCTGGCCAAGCCGGACACGTACCGGCGCCGGCTCGACCTCGATACCGCGGTGGCCACCACGCGCTTTTCCATTGGCAAGGCGCGCTACCAGCGCGACGTGTTTGCCAGCGCGCCCGGCAATGTGGTTGTGGTGCGCCTGACTGCCGCGGGCGGCGGGCGCATCGATGCCGACTTGCGCTACCGCCATCCGGCCGACGTGCAATATGGCGCCGTGACGTACAACGGTGCGCCTGCCGGCGCGGCCGGCCAGGCGCAGGGCGCACCCTGGGACCTGGCGGAATCCGACAACGCCGCACGGCGCCCGTCCGGCCTGACCGTGGCGCCCGATGGCCCACGCGCGCTGCTGGTCGAAGGGCGCAATATCGGCGCGATGGGCATACCCGCCGCGCTGCGCTACGCGGTACGGGTTGCCGCCTCCGGCGATGGCGACATTGCCGCGACCGGCGACACGATACGGATCCGGAACGCCACCCAGGTCACGCTGCTGGTCGCCGCCGCCACCAGTTACGTCAATTACGCGGACGTCGGCGGCGATCCGCGCAAGGCCGTGCGCGAACACACCGAGGCGGCGTCCAGGGTGGGCTATGAACGGCTCAAGGCCGACCATGTGAAGGCACACCAGGCGCTGTTCCACCGCTTTTCGCTGCGGCTGGGAAGCGATATCCAGGATCCCCGTCCGACCAGCCAGCGTATTACCGTGGCCGAGACACAGCCGGAGCCGACACTGGCCGCGCTGTACGTGCAGTATGCGCGCTACCTGCTGCTGTCGTCGTCCCGGCCGGGCAGCCAGCCGGCCAACCTGCAGGGTATCTGGAACGAAGGCAACAATCCGCCGTGGGGCTCCAAGTACACCATCAACATCAACACGGAAATGAATTACTGGCCTGCCCAGGCCGCCAACCTGGCCGAGTGCACCGAACCGCTGTTGCGCATGGTGGAAGACCTGGCCGTGACCGGCGCCCTGACCGCACGCAAGTGCTACGGCGCGCGCGGCTGGGTGGCGCACCACAATACGGACTTGTGGCGGGCCACTGCGCCCAACGATGGCCCGCTGTGGGGCATGTGGCCGACCGGCGGCGCCTGGCTGTGCCAGACCCTGTGGGACCATTACGAATACCATCCCGACCAGGCCTACCTGCGGCGCATCTACCCGCTGCTCAAGGGTGCGGCGCTGTTCTTCATCGACACCCTGGTGGAAGACCCGAAGGGCCGGGGCCTGGTCACTTCGCCCTCGATCTCGCCGGAAAACAGCCACCATCCCGACGTCGCGGTCTGCGCCGGCCCGGCCATGGACCGCCAGATCCTGCGCGACCTGTTTGGCTGGACCCTGCAGGCGCACACGCTGCTGAAGGAAACCGACACGGCCTTTGTAACGGCGCTGGAGCAGGCGCGCAAACGCCTGCCGCCGGACCGCATCGGCGCCCAGGGCCAGTTGCAGGAATGGCTGGAAGACTGGGACGCGGGGGCGCCGGAACAGCAGCACCGCCACGTCTCGCACCTGTACGGCGTGTACCCGAGCGGGCAGATCAACGTGCGCGACACGCCCGAGCTGATCCGCGCCGCGAAAGTCACGCTCAATACGCGCGGCGACCGCTCGACCGGCTGGGCCACCGCGTGGCGCCTGGCGCTGTGGGCCCGCATGGGCGAGGGCGAACGCGCCCACGCCATCCTGCTGGGCCTGCTGGGACCAGAACGCACCTACCCGAACATGTTCGATTCGCACCCGCCATTCCAGATCGACGGCAACTTCGGCGGCGCCGCCGGCATCCTGGAAATGCTGGTGCAATCGTGGGGCGGCGAAATCCACATCTTGCCGGCGCTGCCGCGCGCATGGCCGGAAGGCGCCGTGCACGGCTTGCGGGCGCGGGGCGCCGTCGAACTCGACATGGAATGGTCGGCCGGCCGGATGCAAGTGCTGCGCCTGCGCGGCAAGCCGCACGCGAAGGTGGCGGTGCGGTATGGGGACAAGTCCGCGGTGGTGGTGCTCGATGCGCAGGGACGGGGCAGGGTGGATGGGGGCTTGCGGTTGCGCGCATAGATGGGCATGGGTGCGGGGGCAGGCGCGGCCGGGATTCGGCTACAATGCCCCCGATGCCAAACAAACTCCCTCAATTTCCCGGGCCCCTCACCGCCCGGGGCGCGGTGCTGGCCGTGCTGCTGTCGAACTCCGACCAGACCGGCGCCGAACCATTGCAGGGCCGCGTCACGCTCGCGGCCATCATCCGGACGCTGAAGCGCAAATACCACTGGCCCATCGAGACCAGCAGTTTCCCGACCAATACCGCCGATGGGCGCGCCACCTGGGCCACTGTCTACAGCCTGCCGCCCGCCGTCATCGCCAGGGCGCTGGATGGCGGCGGCCGGGAATGGCTGGAGCGCCGGGGCGCGGCCAAGGCGGCGGCGCGGGAAGCGGGCTGACGGACGACCGTTAAAACCGGCCCAGTACTTATCCGCGCCAGCAAAAGGGCTGGCAACTGATCAATTTCAAGTGGATTTCTGCGATTAACGAAAAAGCCGGCTTCGCAATGAGCCGGCTTTTGTATAACTGCTTGATTTAGCAGTGGAATTCTGGTGGGAAGCACAAGTTTCGAACTTGTGACCCCTGCAGTGTGAATGCAGTGCTCTACCCCTGAGCTAGCCTCCCGTTGAGTGCACGCATTATAGCGCATGGTTTGGATTTGTAAAAGGGTCGCGGTACAGTTTCTTATCCGCCGCCGATTCCTTCCGTGATTTTCCCGCTGCCGCCGCAGTTTGGGCAGGGCTGGCCGTTGCTGCCGGTGCCGCTGCCGCCGCAGGCGGGGCAAACGTCTTCGCCGGTGCCGGGTGTGTCGGGTGCGGCGTCGTCACCGTCGTTGAGGTCGTCTTCTTGATGGGTAGTCGTGTTCGCCATGGTGTGCTCCTGTCGCAAAGCCATGACGGTAGCGGCCCGCGCGCGGCCTGTCTGCGGCCTGTTTAACGCAGGCCGGCGCCAAATAAAAACGGGCGCCCGGATGGGGCGCCCGCTGTGACGAACCAATGGTGATTATTGCAGCAGCGACAGCACCAGCGACGATTGGCTGTTGCTCTGCTTGAGCATGGCGGTGCCGGCCTGCAGCAGCATCTGGCTCGACATCATCGAGGCGCTTTCTTCTGCGAAGTCCACGTCCATGATGCGGCCCGACGCGTTTTTCGTGTTGTTGACCATGTTCGACAGGTTTTTGTAGACGTGGTCCAGGCGGTTGGCGGCCGCGCCCAGCGACGAACGCACGTTCGAGACCGATTCAATCGCGCTGTTGAGCGTGGTGATCTGGTCATTGGCGCTGTCGGCGGTGGCAATCGCGGTGCCGGTGCCGGTGCCGACCGTGCCGTCGGCGGAAAAGACGTGGCCGGAATTGGTGGCCAGCAGGTCGGTGTGCATGGTGGTCAGCTGGGTCGACAAGTCCTGTGCCATGACTTCGGATTCCGCCGAACCGATCTGGAAATTGATGGCGACCAGGAATTTGCTGTCGGCCTTGCTCGACAGCAGGGTGGTGCCGCCGAACGACGTGTTGCTGACGATGTTGGTGAGTTCGTCGGTCAGCGCATCGTATTCCGCCTGCATGGCGGCGCGGTCCGGGTCGGTGGCCGAGCCGTCGGCGGCCTGGGTGGCCAGGTCTTTCATGCGCACCAGGATCGAGGTGGTTTCGTCGAGCGCGCCGTCGGCAGTCTGGATCATCGAGATCGAGTTTTGCGTATTGCGCATGGCCATGTTCATACCGCTGGTCTGGGCACGCAGGCGCGTGGCGATTTGCAGGCCGGCCGCGTCGTCCATCGCGGTATTCACGCGGTAGCCCGTGCCCAGGCGGGTCATGGACGTGGACAGGCGGCTGTTGGTGCGGGAAATCGAATTTTGCGCGGACAGCGTGGCAGCATTGGTATGAAGGCTCAGCATTTTTAAACTCCTGTAGTCGGTTGAGTCTTGTTTTGAGTACCGTTCAATCTCACAAGACGACCATCCCGGCAGGGGCATTAAACAGCTGAGTTCATCATTAAAACATTCAATCCGGCACGATTTTTCGATAGTGGAACTCCTATCAACCCTTGCGTTCCACGATCACGTAATGTTTTTTCACCGGTTCCAGTACCTCGAACACACCCTGGAAGCCGCCCGGTATCACCAAGGCATTGCCGGGGCCGGCTTCGACCGCGTGGCCCTGCTCGTCGACCAGCCTGCAGCGGCCTTCCGTGACGAAAAAGAATTCATCCTTGTTGGGCGGGAAGGCGATGCGCCAGCTGCCCACCTCGCAGGCCCAGATGCCGGCGTCTACCTCGCCGCTGGCGTTGGTGAAATGGTTCCATGTGGTGCGTTGCGGATTGCCGGACACCAGACGGTCCGGGCGGGGCTGGTCGAATTGCGGCGCGGTGGCCGAGTTGCTGAAATCTGTGATGGCTGGCATGGCGTGCAGGGATAAAAATGAAAAGCGGCGCGTTGGACGGCAATACGCGCGGCCGTATTGTACCCGCCCGCCGGGCGGTCCCGCCGCAGCCTATTCCGCGCAACAATTCGCGCCTTGCTCCTACACTGGCACCTCCGAACGCAGCAGGAGACCACCATGAACATCAGCAATGGCGCATCTGTTTCACCATGGCTGGCCAGCGCCGGCCTGCCGGAATTCCCGCCCCTGGCGGGCGACGTGCATACCCAGGTCTGCGTGATCGGCGGCGGGATTGCCGGCCTGACGACGGCCTACCTGCTGGCCCGCGAGGGAAAAAACGTGGTGCTGGTCGACGCCCTGGGACTGGGCGCGGGGGAAACCGGGCGTACCACCGCGCATTTTTTTCCACCCGACGAATGGTACCGGGGCGTGGAAGGGGGCTTCGACACCGACCACGCGAAGCTGGTGGCCGACAGTTTCAGGCAGGCCGTGAACCTGGTGGAAGGCATCGTGCGCAGCGAACACATCGATTGTGCGTTCGAGCGCGTGGACGGCTACCTGTACGCCTTGCCCGACAACACGTTCAAGGACCTGGGCCATGAATACACGGCGGCGCAGCGGGCCGGCGCCGAGGTGTCGCTGCTGGAGCGCGTGCCCGGCCTGAGCTTCGATACCGGGCCGTGCGTGTGCTACCGCAACCAGGCGCAATTCCACCCGCTGCGCTACCTGGGTGGGCTGGCCGAAGCGTTCATCCGGCATGGCGGCCGCATCTATTGCGGCACGCGTGCGCACGAAATGGATGGCGACAGCCATATCCAGGTCGTGCACACCAGCGGCGGCGACATTTACGCGCAAGCGGTGGTGGTGGCCACCAATACCCCGTTCAACAACCGCGTGGTCATGCACACCAAGCAAGCCGCCTACCGCACCTACGTGGTGGCGCTGCAGGTGCCGCGCGGCTCGGTGCCGCGCATCCTGCTGTGGGACACCGGCGACCCGTATTACTACGTGCGCATCCATACACCGGAAGCGGCGCAGCACGACTTGCTGATCGTGGGCGGCGCCGACCACAAGGTCGGGCAGGACGATCATCCGCAACACCGCTACGACGAGCTCGAGCGCTGGACCCGCGAACGGTTCCCGATGGCGCAGCAAGTGCTGTACCGCTGGTCCGGCGAAGTCATGGAACCGGCCGACGGCCCCGCCTACCTGGGCCGCAATCCCATGGATGACAGCAATATCTATGTGATCACTGGCGATTCCGGCAACGGCATGACCCATTGCACCATCGGCGCCGTGATCATCAGCGACCAGGTGATGGGGCGCGACAATCCGTGGGTGGAACTGTATGACCCGGCGCGCAAGGTGGTGCATGGCTTGCAGGAGTTCGTGGCGGAACAGGCCAATACGCTGTCGTATTACGCGGAATGGGCCACCGGCGGGGAAGTCGAGTCGGTGGCGGAAATCGCGGCCGGGCAGGGCGCCATCGTGCGCCAGGGCGTGCACAAGCTGGCCGTGTACCGCGATCCCGATGGCGGGCTGCATGCGCTGTCGGCGCGCTGCACCCACCTTGGCTGCGTCGTACACTGGAATGCCGGCGAATGCAGCTGGGATTGCCCGTGCCACGGCTCGCGCTTCGATACCGGTGGCGCCGTGCTGCACGGTCCCGCGCCGACGGCGCTGGCGGCCGCCACGCTCGACGAGGCAGGCTTGCCGCCGGGCGGGCCGGCGGATGCGCCGGATTCACGGCCGCCGCGGTAGGCATGGCGGGCGCGGATCGTCAAGACGCTTGCAGGCTGTAAAGCGGGAAACAAAATGTAATTATTGGGGTAGTCAATATCGCCTCTGATTAAGATCAATTATCGCAATTAATTCAATTGATTTTATTGGAGGCGCAGTGAGCTACGGTACCCTGACACAATATACATCCTTGACCGCATATGAAATGAATACGGCAACGCGCCTGCCGTTGTCGGTTTATAACCCGGGCGGTGGCGTGACCTCGGTATTCGATTATGCGGCGCTGTACCAGGCTGATTACGCCGGGGCCGCGTCGAATGCCATATTCAGCTGGTATGGGCAGGCGGGCGCCGTGTATTCGGTCACGGCCGGCAGCTATATCGACCCGACCCTGATGCTGGTGTTCGATGACCAAGGCAAGGCCATCGCGGAAGACGATGGCGGCGGCGTGTTCGGCAGCGACCACGTGAGCTTTGTCGCGCCGTATTCCGGGCTGTATTACGTCGATGCCTCGTGGGTCCAGGGCGCATATGGCGGCGAGCAGAAAGTCTCGCTGGGCATCCTGGAAGACCTCGGCACCAGCAAGGTCGTGGTCACGGGCGGCACACCCAAGGGCGACCAGCTTGACGGCACGGCCGGCGACGATGACATGTATGGCATGAGCGGCAACGATTCACTGTTCGGCAGCCGCGGCAACGACTTCCTCGATGGCGGCTGGGGCACCGATTCCGCCTACTACACCGGCAACCGCGGCGAGTACAGCGTGGTCAAGGACGGCAACGGTTTCCGGGTCACCGACAACGTCGGTTCGGAAGGCAGCGATTTGCTGGTCAATGTGGAACGGCTGGATTTCGGCGACGTCGACGTGGCGCTCGACATCGATGGCGCGGGTGGCCAGGCGTACCGCCTTTACCAGGCCGCGTTCAACCGTGCGCCGGACAAGGGCGGCCTGGGCTTCTGGATCGCGCAGCTGGACAAGGGCGTCAGCCTCAGTGCGGTATCGCAGGCGTTCGTGAATTCCAACGAATTCAAGATCCTGTATGGCGCCCACCCGACCAATGGCGACATCGTGGACAACCTGTACTGGAACGTGCTGCACCGTGCGCCGGAGCAGGCCGGCTACGATTTCTGGGTCGATATCCTCGATCACCACCGCGCTCCGCTGGCCGACGTGCTGGTGGCGTTCAGCGAAAGCAAGGAAAACTATGCGCAGCTGGTCGGGGTGATGAGCAATGGCGTGGAATTCACGCCGTATGGCTGAACCGGCGATTGCGCAGCGAAAAGGGCCGGCATCCGCCGGCCCTTTGGCTTGAAGGGCGCTTCAAACGGCCCCGGCGCCGTTGCACCGCTTGCCGCGCAGGCCCGCTGTCTACGGCACGGCAGCCCGGCTGCGGCGCGGTTGATCGACTTCCTAGTGGAGTGGCCGGTTGCGCAGCCAGTCCGTGCTCCAGCCAGTCTGGTCCTGCTCACCCGAAAAGTCGTACACGCAAAATACCCGTTCATCGAACGCCGCCACCAGCACGAAATCGCTGCCTTCGAAATCCGGCTGCATCATCAGGTTCAAGTACGCTTCGTCCGCCATTGCCAGATCCGAGGTCGTGGTTTCCGTCCACGCCAGCCGTTCGCCGGTCATGGTACGGACATAGATATGAAAATGTTCTTGTTGCTGCATAGCTATTCACCAGGTAAGGAAGGCCAGTCCTGCATCGTAAGCGCAATTACGCGTGGCGCAAAGGCTTGATTTCAATTGTGTGCCGCAGTTTTAAGCAAATGGCGCTTTTTTTCGTATTTTGTGGCGTTCAAAGTACGTTGCTCGGGAGAATACATATAAGCCCGGTAATAATGTGGTTTCAGAAAGGTTATGCCGTTGACTATTCGCCAGCATTATTCACATGAATAAAGCTGTTTGAAACGAATGTTTTATTCCTGTAATAATTGTCTTGCAGCCTGCCGTATGGCATGAAAAACGCATATGCTTGCGTGAAATAATTCTATGCGGGCAGAGCCCGGCTTCGTAAAATCGCGGCATTGCGCTGATTTCACGATGTCATGGATACCCTGCAGCCCGCCCGCCTCCAACCCGCTCCCGTCACGTTGTTCCAGGCCTTCAAGTTCTGGCTGAAGCTGGGTTTCATCAGTTTTGGCGGCCCGGCCGGCCAGATCGCTATCATGCACCAGGAATTGGTGGAAAACCGGCGCTGGATCTCCGAGCGGCGCTTCCTGCACGCGCTCAATTACTGCATGGTGCTGCCCGGTCCGGAAGCGCAGCAGCTGGCCACCTACATCGGCTGGCTGATGCACCGCACCTGGGGCGGCGTGGTGGCGGGCGCGCTGTTCGTGCTGCCATCGCTGCTGATCCTGGTGGCGCTGTCGTGGATCTACATCGCATTTGGCGACGTGTCGGTGGTGGCGGGCCTGTTTTACGGCATCAAGCCGGCCGTCACTGCCATCGTGCTGCAGGCGGCGCACCGGATCGGCTCGCGCGCATTGAAGAACCGGGTGCTGTGGGCGATCGCCGCCGCGTCGTTCGCCGCGATCTTTGCCTTCGACGTGCCGTTCCCGCTGATCGTGCTGGCCGCCGCCCTGACCGGCTATGCGGGCGGGCGGCTGGCGCCGGCCACCTTTGCCGTCGGCGGCGGCCATGGCGCGGCGGCGCGCTCGTATGGCGCGGCGCTGATCGACGACGACACGCCGCCCCCGCCCCATGCGCGCTTCCGCTGGGGGCGGCTGGCGCTGGTGGCGGCGGCCGGCGCGGCACTGTGGGCCCTGCCGATGGGGGCGCTGGCCGCGCTGCTGGGGTGGCACCATACGCTGACACAGATGGGCTGGTTCTTCACCAAGGCCGCGCTGCTGACCTTCGGCGGCGCCTATGCCGTGCTGCCGTATGTGTACCAGGGCGCGGTCGAACATTATGGCTGGCTGACGCCGCGCCAGATGATCGACGGCCTGGCGCTGGGCGAGACCACGCCCGGCCCGCTGATCATGGTGGTGGCGTTCGTGGCGTTCGTGGGCGCCTACGTGAAAGCCGTGTTCGGGCCGGAGGCGCAATTCGCCGCCGGCGCCACCGCCGCCGCGCTGGTCACATGGTTTACGTTCCTGCCATCGTTCCTGTTCATCCTGGCCGGCGGCCCGCTGGTGGAATCGACCCACGGCGACCTGGCCTTTACCGCGCCGCTGACCGCCATCACGGCGGCCGTGGTCGGCGTGATCGTGAACCTGGCGCTGTTCTTCGGCTACCACGTGCTGTGGCCGCACGGGTTCAGCGGCGGGTTCGATCCGTGGTCGGCCGCGATCGCCGCCTTGGCCGCCGTGGCGCTGCTGCGCTACAAGCGCAACGTGATCCATGTGATCGCCGCCTGCGCGGTGGCTGGGCTGGCGCTGAAGCTGGCGCTGGGGTGAGGTATTGGCATCGCGCAATATTTAACAGTGTTTTGACGCAGGTCAAATTCCAGGCGTGACCTCCCGCGTGCGGGGCGTTATTGTTGGCGCCATACAAGGGAGGCCTTATGAAACTCACATTCCTGGGCGCGGCCGGCACGGTGACCGGCTCGCGCTATCTGGTGCAAAGCGGCAGCGAACGGATCCTGGTCGATTGCGGCTTGTTTCAGGGGTATAAAGCTTTGCGGCTGCGCAACCGCGAACGCCAGCCGGTCGATCCTGCGTCGCTGTCGGCCGTGGTGTTGACGCATGCACACCTCGACCATGCGGGCGCGCTGCCGTTGCTGGTGCGCGATGGCTTCCAGGGGCCGATCTATTGCAGCGCCGCCACGCGCGACTTGTGCCACATCCTGTTGCCGGACAGCGGGCGCCTGCTCGAGGAAGAAGCCGCGTACGCCAACCGCCATGCATACAGCAAGCATGCGCCGGCGCTGCCGCTGTATACCGAAGCCGATGCGCTGGCGGCGCTGGAATACCTGGTCCCGGTGGAGTTCAATGAGCAAATCGAGATCGGCCTGCGTTTCCAGGTCCGCCTGGTGCGCGCCGGCCATATCCTCGGTGCGGCCGGCGTCACGGTCCAGGCCGACGACAAGACCCTGCATTTCTCGGGCGACCTGGGCCGCCAACGCGATCCGCTGCTGTCGCCGCCGGAAGCCGTCGCCGGCGCCGATTACCTCGTGGTGGAATCCACCTATGGCGACAAGCTGCACGATCCGGCCGACCCGGCGCAACTGCTGGCGCGCACCATCTGTGAAACCGCGGCGCGCGGCGGCGTCACGGTGATTCCCTCGTTCGCGGTCGGGCGCGCGCAATCGCTGATGTATTACCTGCACCAGTTGCGCACCCGGGCGCTGATACCGCCCGTGCCGGTGTACCTGAACAGCCCGATGGCGGCCGACGTCACCGCGCTGTACAGCAAGCATCGCCACGACCATCGGTTGACGGCCGAGGAGTGCAGCGCGATGTGCCGCTCGGTGCAGTTCGTCAACAGCCCATCGGATTCGATCGCACTGAACTTGCGCCGCATGCCCATGGTGATCATTGCCGCCAGCGGCATGGCGACCGGCGGCCGGGTCCTTCACCACATCAAGGCATTCGCGCCGGACCGGCGCAATACCATCCTGTTTGCCGGCTTCCAGGCTGGCGGCACGCGCGGCGCGGCGCTGGTCGGGGGCGCGCAGGAAGTCAAGATCCATGGCGAGTACGTGCCGGTGCGGGCGCGGGTGGTACAGATCGACAATTTGTCAGCGCATGCGGACCAGGGCGAATTGCTGGCCTGGCTGGGCGCGTGCGGCAAGCCGAAGCGGCTGTTCATCACCCATGGCGAACCGGCCGCCGCCGATACGCTGCGGCGGCGCGTGGGCGATCTGCTGCACTGGAACGCTTCCGTGCCGGAGCATGGGGAAACAGTCGAATTGACGTGATGCCAATACTTGCAGGTTGAAAGTGATTTCTTGAAAGCAAGGGCCTGTCACGGAACCCCTACAATAACTCATGGCAATGCCCGATACCGTGACAAACCCGGGCAGGCGATACTGTGTTCCATCGAAGGCGCGCACCGGCGCGCCGCAACGGGAGCACCAGATGAACACCGTCATTCCAATCGCCAACGCCACGCCATCGGCCACGCAGGCCGTCCCGGCCGCCAAATCCGGCAAAGTCAATTGCACGCTGTGCAGTTTCAACCGCTTTTGCCTGCCGCAAGGCCTGGCCGACAGCGACGTGGCGCGCCTGGACCAGATCATTGCCCGCCGCCGCCGCGTGGCGCGCGATGAACAGCTGTTCAGCATGGGCGCCTCGTTCGGCAGCCTGTACGCGGTGCGCCTGGGCCATTTCAAGACCGCGCAAGTCAATATCCATGGCGAACAGCAGGTTACGGGCTTCCACATGGCCGGCGACCTGCTGGGCATGGACGCCATCGGTTCCGGCCTGCACAATTGCAGCGCCACCGCGCTGGAAGACAGCGAAGTATGTGAAATCCCGTTCAACCGCCTGCAGGAACTCGTGATGCAGACGCCATCGCTGATGCAGCAATTCCACCGGGTGCTGGGCCGTGAAATCCAGCGCGAACAGGCCATCATGCTGTTCCGTGGCAGCATGCGCGCCGACCAGCGCATGGCGCTGTTCCTGCTGAACCTCGGCGCCCGCTATTCGGCGCGCGGCTATTCGTCGGCCAGCTACCAGTTGCGCATGTCGCGCGAAGATATCGGCGGCTACCTGGGACTGACCATTGAAAGCGTGAGCCGCCTGCTGGCGCGTTTCCGCAAGCAGGGCTGGATCAAGCTGGACAACCGTGACATCCGCATCCTCGACCGCGACAGCCTGGAAGCGTTGTCGACCGGCCGTGAACCGGGCGCCGACTCCGCGGCAGCCGAGGAAGCCTGCGCAGCCTGACCCCGCCGCCCGCCACGGGCCGCAGCAATACCCATCCGGCGCCACTACCCCGCGCCTGTCCATTCCGCACCGCATCCGGCGCCGCCACCCCGCGCCATCAGGCCAACCGGCCACTCGTTCCCTGACTTTTCCCGCTGCCTGAGACACTGGCCATCCGGCTGCCCCCGCCCCGCGTCCGCGCCGCGCGCCGGTGCTCCATGCCAGGGACGCGCCGATGCCCCCGTGCGCCTGCCGTCGGGCAGGCTGGCGCTGGGGGCAAACCGTTCCCGTCAATGCGCCATCAGCACCGGCACCGTCTGCGTGCGCAGGATCGTGCGCGTGACGCCACCCAGCATCATTTCCTGGAACCGGCTGTGGCCGTAGCCACCCATCACCAGCAAGTCCGCGCCCAGGTCGGCCGCCGACGACAGCAGTGCGTTGCCGGTATCGATGGTGGCGGGCTGGGATTGCACTTCCACCGTCACGCCATGGCGGCTCAGATACAGTCCCAGGTCGGCGCCGGGCACGTCGCCGTGCGCGCCGGGGCGGCTGTCGGGATTGAACACCATGACCGTCACGCGGCGCGCCTGTTTCAGCAGCGGCAGTGCGGCCGCCACGGCGCGCGTGGCTTCCAGGCTGCCATCCCACGCCACCATGGCGTTGGCGCCCAGCGGGCCGTTCCAGCCGGTCGAGGGCAGCACCAGCACGGGGCGGCCGGAATTGAGCAGCAAGAACTCCGGCAAGTCGTTCAGGTTGCCCACCGGGGTTTCGTCGGGATCGGGCTGGCTGACGATGGACAGGTCGGCATAGCGCGCGGCCAGGGCCATGCCGCCGTCGACGTCGTCATTGACCAGCCGCTGCTCGGCCGACAGGACGCCGGCGGACGCGACGAGTTCATTGAATTGCGCCAGCGCGGCGCGCGCATCGTCATACATCAGGTTGATTTGCTCGGCCAGCATCATGCCGCCCATTTCAATGCTGCCCGGCAGCAGGAAGCGTGAAATGCCGGTCAGCGCGACGCCGACCAGGTGGGCGTCGAAACGGTTGGCCAGTGCGGCGGCCGCCAGGATGCGCGACGGCGCCTGGCGCGAGCGGTCCGCGTGGACCAGCAGGGTACGGTAAGTCATGGCCGCCTCCTCATTCGCCGGTGCGGAACACCAGCACCGGCACGCTGCTTTGCAACAGCACCTTGTGCGTTTCACTGCCCAGCATCATGCCTTTCAGGCCGGTATGGCCGTGCGTGGCCATGGCGATCAGGTCGCAGCGGTGCTCGCGCGCGGTCGCCACGATGACTTCGTGCGGCCGGTCGCTGCGGCGCAACGTGGTTTCGCAGGGCACGCCCATCTCGCGCGCCTGTTCTTCGAGCATGGCCAGCACGCGCGCGCCATGGGCCGCCGAATCGCGCAGGTAGGCGGCCTGGGTTTCTTCCAGCATGTCGGGCTTGTAGGTGAAGACGTGGAATTCGGGCAGCACGTGCAGGCCGGTGACGCGGGCGCCCGCGTCGCGGGCAAAGGCCAGGATCGCATGCAGCGCCGACGACGCGGCGGGCGAACCATCGGTGGGTATCAGGATGTGCTGGTACATGGAATGCTCCTTAATTGGAAGGTAAGGACGGGCGGCTCCGGGTGTCACCACGGCGGTAACCACAGTGTGGGCGCGTGCCCCGGCCGCGGCCTTGACGCAAGTCAAATTTTCCCAACTTCAGGGTGTGTACCGCTTGTGCTGCAGCGATGATTGAAGTAGGGGAACCACTACATGCAGCTGGCGGGCATCACCGATAGCGGTAACCCGGCGGACGCGCAATACTGGCGGGGTGGCGCCGCACGTCGCGGCGCCGTGGTAATGAAAGGTCGTCATGCAAGTTCAATCCGTAGCGCCGCACCATTCCGCCGGTCCCGCGTGTTCCCAATGCGCGCTGGGCAGCGTGTGCCTTGCCGCCGGGTTGCGGCCGTGCGACATGCAGCGGCTGGACACCGTGGTCGGCGGCCGGCGCACCCTGATGCGCGGGGAATACCTGCACCGCAGCGGCGATCCTTTCGTCAAGCTGTACGCGGTGCGCAGCGGCCACCTGAAGACATCGCGCCATGCGCACGGCTATTCGCAGGTGACCGGCTTTCCGATGGACGGCGAACTGCTCGGGCTCGATGCGATCGCGGACGGCCGCCACGACAGCGATGCGGTGGCGCTCGACACCTGCGACATCTGCGAGATCCCGTTCGACCGCCTGCGCGAACTGCTGTGCGCCGTGCCGGCGCTGATGGACCAGTTCCACCGGGCGCTGAGCCGTGAAATCCAGCGCCAGCAGGCGTCACTGTTCCTGATCGGGAATGCGCGCGCCGAACAGCGCCTGGCGCTGTTCCTGGTGGGCCTGCGGGCCCGCTACGCGGCGCGCGGGCTGCCGTCGACCAATATCCAGCTGCGCATGTCGCGCGACGATATCGGCGCCTACCTGGGCTTGACGATGGAGTGCGTTTGCCGCCTGCTGGCGCGTTTCCGCAAGGCCGGCTGGATCACGCTGACCGGCCGCCACCTCACCATTGTCGATGGCGAGCGGCTGGCGGCGCTGGCGGAAGGGGTGTGCCAGGAACCGCTGGCCTGAGTCGTCGATGGGGGGCTTTCCTTGACGGCGGCCTTCGCCGGCGGATCCTGTCCCGACAGCCGTTGCCGATCAGGCAATCAGGCGGGCAATGGCGCGGTTGTGCCGTTTCAGGCGTCCGATCAGCGTGTCGCAGCGCTGCACCTGCAGCATGGCGCGCACCACCAGGTAGCAGCCCAGCGCGGTGAGCGCGCCGCACAGCGCCAGCAAAGGCGCCATCAGCAATCCATTGCGCGCGGCCAGGTGCGACGTCGCGACCAGCAAGCCCAGTACCGACAGCGGCAGCGCAAACACGGCGATGCCGGTGCGCAGCAGCGACAGCGCGGTGCGTTTTTCCGCCAGCAGCAGCTGGATTTCATTGGCGGCCACCAGCATGTCGGCTTCCGGCGTGGCGGCGCCGGCGTGCCCGGGATCGCGGCCGGGGTTGGCCTCGCAGCCGTGGCCGCCGGGGATGCTCATCGCGCCGCTCCCAGGGCAACGTCGTGCGTGGCGGCCGGGGCATGCCGGGACGCGCACCCGGCGGCGACGACGGCGGTGGCGGCTCCGCTGCGCGCCATGGCCCATGCCGGCAACTGCTCGGGCGGCATCGGCCGCGCGATGCCATAGCCCTGCGCCAGTTCGCACCCCAAGGCCGCCAGCGCGGCCGCGTGTTCCATGGTTTCCACGCCCTCGGCCACCACTTGCAGGCCCAGCGCATGCGCCATGCGCAGCACGCCCTCGACGATGCCGTAGTCGGCAGGATCGGTCAGCATGTTGCGCACGAAGCTCTGGTCCACCTTGAGCGTGTCGACCGGCAGCTTACGCAGGTAAGTCAGCGAGGAATAGCCAGTGCCGAAGTCGTCCATGGCAAAATGCACGCCCAACTCATGGCAGTGGCGCAGCACCGAGGTGGCGTGTCCGACGTCCTCGATGGCCGCCGTCTCCAGGACTTCCAGTTCCAGCGAGCCCGGAGCCGCATCGGGATCGGTGGCCAGCGCCGCTTCCAGGTTGGCCGTGAAATTCGGCGCCAGCAACTGCGCCGCGCCGACGTTGACGCTGACCTGCAGGTGCAGGCCCTGGCCGCGCCACCAGCGGTTTTGCCGCAACGCGGTCGCGATCACCCAGTTGCCGATATCGGTTTCCAGCTGGGTCGCGGTCACGTGCGGCAGAAATTCGCCCGGCGGCAGCAGCCCGCGTTCCGGATGCTGCCAGCGGATCAGCGCTTCCACGCCCACCAGTTCGCCGCTGCGCAAATCGACCTTGGGCTGGTAATACAGGCGGAATTCCTCCTGTTCCAGCGCCAGGCGCAGGCGGTGCATGGCTTGCCGGTGCGCCTGCGCCTGGCGGTCGCTGACCGG
>CBIHOX010000013.1:0-66676 GCA_966211685.1 uncultured Pseudoduganella sp. | reverse complement strand
GACCCAGCCCCTCGAGAATCACATCTCATACACCACTTCTGGGGACACCATCCCAATATCCGGACATCTCAGCTTCCCTACATGTAGCAGGGAAAACGCGGCGGTGCGTAGCAATACAGGATCTTCTTCAGGAAAAAGCCCGGCCAGCGCCGACAATGGCCGTGCTGTCGTTATGCAGCCAAGTATCCTGTCCTTCAGCGGCGCGGCGACAAAGCGCCGATTTGCCGACAGCTCGCGGATGATGCGGCCCCAGTTTTCAACATACATGCCGTCGACCGGCACCATGTCCGAAATAAACCGTACCGTAATGCCCTCGTGCGCTGCCCAGGCGCAAAAAGCCGGCTCGGCTTCCGATGGCGACAGTTTCCGCTCCAGCTCATCCCGCCGGGGAGATAACCACAGTTCCTCCCGGTCGCGGAAGCCCACCCAGAATTCCACCACGCGTTTGGGTTTGGAATCGGCGATGACATGCGGGCGTTCGCAATAAGTCTGAACGTCCGGGTCCGCCTCCATTCTGATCCAGGTATGCAGGGGAGTCAGACCATACAGGGTCATCATCCGGTCGACCTTCAAGCCGAACACATCGTAACGGTGAGATTTGTATGGCCGTGCGTTGTCGGCCGGACTGAGGAATCGAGGATTCGCTGCTTTCAACATCGCCGCCCCGCACTTCTGGAAATGTTGTCAATACTACCTGACACATTGGCGATCGTGGCAAATTTGCCTCCCGAATTCAGGAGGTAAATCTGCCACGCGGCACGAAAACAACACCTATAAATCAGTAACTTAGCAGGCTCAATTGACGTTCGGGACGCTGTTTTCGCAGCGCGCGCCTCGGACTAAACAACGGGTTTCTGCTGGATGCGGCACTTTTACTGTCACGATTTCCGGCATGCGCTACTATTGCCTCAATTCGTTTGCGGGCAATTGTGCAACGGCTTGGATTCGGAGACATAAAAATCAGGGACTTACACACCGCTCAAGCGGGGCACTTTTGCCTCGATCCACGATAATGCCCTGTATTCCCGGTCAGTGGTAATGAACCGTGACAACGCACCGTGCCCCTGGCCACGGGCGTCAACCTGCGGCAACGGTTGGTTGGCGACACCCGCGTGCCCGCAAGGCTTCTAACGGTTCAACGGGTCTATCGGGTTCGAAGCCCCGGCGCCGCGGAACGCGTGCGCCTGGACGGTTTCACGCCTCCATCCGTCAGCGGCATGGCGGTTCACTCGTGCAGCCGTGGCAGCCGTGGCAGCCGGCGCCGCGTGGGTCTTGATGCGCATGCTTCAAGCCATTGCCGCTACGCCGACGGACGGTGCAACGCCGCGCATCCGCCGGCCCGCCACGCGACGGCGCGACGAAACCCTGGATGCGGCACGGGCCAGCAAGATGGCCTGTTGCGCCGTACGGACCGGGCCAGACACTTGCGTGGGACTCCGGCGCGAAATCATCGCGACGCCAGGCGGCGGGCATTGCGGGCTTCGATGGCGTCGACGGGACGCTGGGAACTGCCTTTGGCTTTGCCAACTGGTAGCATGGCTGCGGTGTACCGCGAAGCCGGCCTGGCGGCTTCGACGAAGTGCGCCCGCAGGCCGTCGCCATGGCGCCGACTATCGTTACTGCAATACCGGGCGGTGCCGACGCGTAGCCAACAACGCCCCGCGCATACTGCAGCGGCCTGCCCTTTACATACTGCCCCCAACTTGCACATCGGCGCAGAATCGACTACCATCGAGCATTGTTCGACAGATGCAAATTTAATCGATATTATATTCGGTAATATCGACTAGATTTCAGGTAATATTTGCCATCGTGTGCCCGTACGGCCCATGCCGGGCTACAGCAGGCCGCGCTTGGCGACGACCGGTTTGGCAACGGTCATTGCCGCTGGAAGCCCATTGGTGTTTTCGTACATCGTACGCTCGCCGACCAAGCCCTTGATCGGCCAGGTCGCGGCGGCCATCAATGCGTGGAATGCCCCTCCACTGCATCTTTTCCGTGGTCAGACAGTTGCGCGTCGAACCATTGATGCAGCGCTGTGGCCAGCATCGCGTGTCTGGTTTGGTAAGTCAGTTGTGCCCCGCCCTCGATATCGCTGTAGGCAATCCCGACTTGTCCTGGCGTTGCGCCCTTCAAGATCGCCAATCCAGGCATGTCTTGTCCGTGAATATACGCCGGACCGGAGAAATCCCCCTTCAGGAATTGCGTGCGGATGTCCTGCAAATGCTGACGGACCAACTCCACTTGTACGGCGTCCGATGGATTCCTTGCCAGGATGCGCTGCACTCCTCCGTCAGCGGTCTTGGTAAAAATATGTGTCGTGGCTGCCAAGCTGAAGGGCATGACATCTTTCCCCCGTTCGGCAATCACCGCTTGCCGAACGGCATCAGCGCCCTGCTTCGCGTGGGTCGCATGATCCATGTTCGAGTGGTCGATGACGGCGGCACTCTTGTCCTCGGCTTGAGCGATACCACAGCATGCCGCGACGGCGAGAGCAATAGCGAATAGTTTGCGCATAATTGGTTTCCAATGTTGATAATGCGCAAATGTTAGGTGATTGAGCGCTGAGCACGTATGATTTAAATCATATGATTACCGACCGCCATACTATTTCCTGGGATGAAGTGATTGCCATACAACCAGCTGCGGTACTTCTGCCCGAGGTGCTGCGCGGCGTTGCGACCCGTGTTGAGGCGGCGCCGCGCGACATACTCTTTCGAATAGGAGATCCGGTTCGATATATCTACTTGGTCATTGCCGGAGAGGCCAGACTCATACGCGCTGGGCGCCATGGCGGCGACGTCATCTTGCAACGCTCTCGCGGAGGATTTATCGCCGAAGCCAGCCTTGAAAGCAAGGTATACCATTGTGATGCCGTCGCCACTGAATCTTCGATCCTGTTGCGGCTTCCGGCCGACGCTTTTCTTGCTGCCTTGGACCATCACGCTGCATTTCGTAAGGCATGGCAGGCCCACCTTGCCGGGGAAATCCGCAAGCTTCGGGCACAGTGTGAAAGATTGAGTTTACCCAGCGCTTTTGACCGCGTCATCCACTATATCGAATCCGAGGGAACCGACGGATCAGTGACACTGAAGCAGACACGCAAGGCATGGGCAGCCGAACTCGGACTCAGCCATGAAGCACTTTACAGGGCCCTCAGGCGCATGCGGGATAACGGAACGTTAACGATAGAAGGTAACCGGCTCTCGCAAAACCGGCGGCCGGCATAGTAAAACGGGGCGATCCGCCATCCCGCGTGATCGCTGCACGCGCCACCGCTTGGCCAGGGCGCGCGACGCTATCGCTGGCTGCGCTACTTTGCCGCCTTTCGGGACGACCAGTGCAGGTGCGTCACGATCCAGCCCTCCCCCTGCCTTTCCAGCACCGCCGTCTCCGTACCGAAGACATGCACTGGTTTGCCCTTGTACAGGCCGGTGGTTTCGGTCTCCCGCATCACGACCGCCAGGTTGCCTTCGATGCGTTCGCTGCCACGCAGCAGTTTATTATCGGTGACCTGGGCAAATTCCATGTCCGGGCCAAGGTGGTGGCCGACATATTCGTCGCGGGCGCGTTCCACGTAGCCGGATTCAAACACCTGGATCTGCGGCGCCAGCAAGGCCGCCGCCCTGCCCTTGTCGCCGGACTTCAGCGCGTGGTGAAACTGTTCGACCGTCTCGGTGGGGCTGGCCGCCGAGGCGACCAGGCAAACCAGGGAAAGGGCCAGCGAGGAATACAGGTGGCGCATGGCGATCTCCAATCAGCGTCATCGTTTGCATGGCCGGCGAACGCGGTGATGGCTGCCGGGCCCGAGCCGCCGGCGGGTTCGGCGCGGCCGATCACGGCCTGGCCCCGGCTCCGCTCACGGATAGGACTGCGGAATACTACCGCATGCGGACGTGCCAAGCCAGGGAATCAATCCGCGCATGCTCCTGGCGGGAACAGGTCGGGCACATGTCCGATTGCCTGGATTTTCTGCGCTGCATGCCAGGCAGTCGCTGCACGAGCCAGCCAGCGCGCGCCGCACCTTCACCGGCCGGGGACCTGGAACAGACAGGCGCTCTACCTGCCGGGGCCGGTAAGTCAAGCCGAGTGCCCATGCAAGTTCTATATATTTGACTTGAATCAAAGTAGTTCGTTGCGCACCCTTCTAGTATGCAGGGCAGATGCCCATGAAACGCGTTGTTTTCCACCTGAAGGAGCACGCCGTGAAACCGTCCCCTTTCCCCCACCTGTGCACCGCATTGGCGTTGCTGGCGGCTTGTGCAGTATCGCCCGCGGTCGCGCAAACCACGGGCGAACATGACCATGACCACGCCGCCGCTGCCCCGGCCAAGCCAGCCGCCGCGGTACCCGCCAAGCCACAACACCAAGGCGCCGGCAACAGCAAGATGGACATGCAAGCCATGTGCGACATGCACAAGGAAATGATGTCGGCCCCGTCCGCCTCGGAACGGCAAGCCATGGCCGAGCGGAAAATGAAGGGAATGTCACCGGCCGACAAGAAGAAGCATATGAAAATGATGGATGAACACTGCAAATAGCCAGCGCCCGAACTTCTGACGGTACATGGCCCGCCGTGCCGATGGAAAGGAACCTGTGATGGACCATACAACCAGCCAGCAGCCTGGCGCCATCCCGTCGTGGCGCAGCAAGTGGACCCTCATTGCGTTTCTTGCCGTCGCCGGCTTTTTTCTCTGGACCGAGCATCGCGCCCATCTGTTGGGCGTGCTCCCTTACCTGCTCGTGCTGGCCTGCCCCCTGATGCACTTGTTCCACCACGGGCATGGCCGTCACCACGGCGGCGAACGGGACGCCGACGCGGCGGACCAGCGGACCGACAACGCCAGCGAGTAGCCCATGAACCACGAGACTGCCGCCTATGGCCTGTGGCCGCTGGTGATCCTCAATTCGCTGGTCTTCATTCTCTTTGCCTTCAGTTTCACCAAACCGCAAACGTCGCGCGACTGGCGTTCGCTGGGCGCGTTTTCCGCATTCGTGGTCGCGCTCTTCACGGAAATGTATGGTTTCCCGCTGACCATCTACCTGCTGATGCCGTGGTTGTCCCGGCATTTTCCCGGCATCGACTTCCTGTCGCACGATGCCGGGCACTTGCTTGAAATGATGTTCGGCTGGAAGGTCAATCCGCATTTCGGGCCATTCCACATTGCCAGCAATATCCTGATCGTGGCCGGCTTCATCCTGTTGTCATCGGCATGGCGCGTGCTGTATGACGCGCAAACCCGCCGGCGCCTGGCCACGAGCGGACCCTACGCGCGGATACGCCATCCGCAGTACGTCGCGTTCGTCCTGGTCATGTTTGGCTTCCTGCTGCAATGGCCCACCATCGTGACCCTGGCCATGTTCCCCGTGCTGCTGGTGGTCTACGCGCGGCTCGCCAAGTCCGAGGAACAGGACATGGCGGCGCAGTTCGGCAGCACGTATTTGCGGTACCGCGATCGAACCCCGGCCTTCCTGCCTTCCCTTCACCGCACGCAGAGCCCGTCATGACTCCCTGTCCTGCGGCCTGCTTCGCCCGGCGCCCTCATGAGCGTTTGGGCTCGTCGCAACGGAAACGCGTGGTGCGCCGTGGATAAGGCCGCCCATCAGCATGCCGCGACGGGTGGGCACTGCCACCATCGCGCGAACCGGCAGGCCCAGGGCGCACATCCAGCGCCAGGCGCCGCCCAGGCCGATGTGCCGGCGCCGCCGGATGGAACAACCTACACGTGTCCCATGCATCCCGACATCCGCCAAGCCGCGCCGGGCCATTGCCCTATTTGCGGGATGGCGCTGGAACCGGTCCTGCCTTCGCTGCAGGAAGATGGCCAGACGGAATTGGCTGACTTCCAGCGCCGTTTCTGGTGGACGCTGCCATTGAGCGTTGCCGTGGCAGTGCTGGCCATGGCCGGACACCGCCTTGTCCCCGGCGGCTTACCACGGCAGGGCTGGATAGAGCTGGCGCTGAGTTCTCCGGTGGTGCTGTGGGCCGGCTGGCCGTTTTTCGTCCGCGCCCGGCGTTCGGTACTGGACCGCCACCCGAACATGTGGACCCTGATCGGGCTGGGAGTCGCCGCCGCCTTTGGCTATAGCGTGGTGGCGACGATCGCTCCGGCGCTCTTCCCGAAGGGCCTGGCGATGCACGGCCGGATCGGCGTCTATTTCGAAGCCGCGGCCGTGATCGTGTCGCTGACATTGCTGGGCCAGATCCTGGAACTGCGGGCACGCGCGCAGACCTCCGCCGCAATCAAATCCTTGCTGGGCCTGGCTCCGAAAACCGCGCGCCGTATCGCCAGCGACGGCACTGAAGCCGATATTCCGTTGACACAGGTGCATACCGGGGACATCCTGCGTGTACGGCCCGGGGAAAAAGTACCGGTCGACGGCGTCGTGCTGGAAGGTGAAAGCGCTATCGATGAATCCATGCTGACGGGTGAACCGGTGCCCGTGACCAAGCGGCCGGGCGATAAGGTCATCGGCGCCACCATCAATGCCAGCGGCAGCCTGGTGGTACGCTCGGACAAGGTCGGCGCGCAAACCATGCTGTCGCAGATCGTGCAGATGGTGGCGCAGGCGCAGCGGTCGCACGCGCCGATGCAAAAGCTGGCCGATGTGGTGGCCGGATATTTCGTGACGGTGGTGATGGCCATCGCGTTAGCGACCCTGCTCGGATGGGGGCTGTATGGGCCGCAACCGGGCTGGGTCTATGGATTGATCAATGCGGTATCCGTACTGATCATTGCCTGCCCCTGTGCCCTGGGCCTCGCGACGCCCATGTCCATCATGGCCGCGACAGGACGGGGCGCCACGCAGGGCATTCTGTTCCGCGACGCCGCCGCCATCGAAGACCTGCGCAAGGTGGACGTGCTGGTGGTGGACAAGACCGGCACGCTAACGGAAGGCAAGCCGGCGTTCCATGCCGCCGTGGCGGCGCCGGGCTGCACCGAACAGGACGTGTTGCGGCTCGCCGCCAGCATCGACCAGGGCAGCGAGCATCCGCTGGCGCAAGCCATCGTGGCTGCGGCGCGCGCGCGTGGCTTGCCGTTGGCCACGCCGGCACAATTTGAATCGTCCAGCGGTATCGGGGTGCTTGGCGTGGTGGACGGCAAGGCCATTGCACTGGGTAATACGACATGGATGGAACAGTCACGCGTGCACTGGCAGGCGCTGGCGGCGCCGGCCGAAGCGTTGCGCAGCGAAGGCGCCAGCGTGATGTACCTGGCATCCGACGGCCAATTGCAGGGCCTGGTTGCCGTGGCGGACCCCGTCAAATCGTCGACGCCGGAAGCCCTGGCCACGTTGCGCGACGCCGGTATCACCGTGGTAATGGCCACCGGCGACGGTGTGACGACCGCCAAGTCCGTGGCGGAGCGGCTCGGCATTGCGGAATCCCACGGCGAAGTCACGCCGCAAGACAAGCTGGCGTTGGTGGAAAGGCTGCAGGCCCAGGGACGGGTCGTGGCCATGGCCGGCGACGGGATCAATGATTCGCCCGCGCTGGCCAAGGCCAATGTCGGCATTGCAATGGGCACGGGAACCGACGTCGCCATTCACTCGGCCCACGTCACCCTGGTCAAGGGCGACTTGCGCGGCATCGCCAGGGCGCGCCTGCTGTCGCTGGCGACCGTGCGCAATATGCGTCAAAACCTGGCGTTTGCGCTGGTTTACAACGCGCTGGGCATTCCGCTGGCGGCGGGGCTGCTCTACCCGTTCACGGGGCAACTGCTGTCGCCCATGGTGGCGGCGCTGGCCATGAGCTTGAGTTCTGTTTCCGTGATCACCAATGCCTTGCGCCTGCGCGGCGCCTCCGGGCACGATTTTACGTGACGCATCACGAAATATATAAGCTAGTGCGCCCTGGCGGCCACGGGTGGTGTACGCTTGCCGACGTCCAGGGCCAGGCCTGGCGCCGGTGTTGGCTGCCTACGCGTGCATCAATGGGTAAAGCACCAGCCCGGTCACGGCCGCCACGGCAATGACCATCGGCTCCTGCAGCTTCTTGAACTTCCACAACACCCCGACCGTCACCAGCGCGATCACGGCAGTGGGAAGGTCGACAATCGAACGCTTGGCGATGACGATCACGGAGCCCGTGATGGCGCCCACGGCCGCAGCGGTAATACCATCGACGAACGCAATCACGCCGGGGAGGCGGCCATATTTCTTGAAATACGGCGCCGGAATCACGGTAAACAGGTAGCACGGCAGGAAAGTCGCCAGCGCCGCCACCACGGCGCCGCCCAAGCCTTGCACCAGGTAACCGATAAAGCCAACCGTGATGACCACCGGGCCCGGGGTAATCATGGCGACCGCCACCGCATCGACGAACTGGCGTTCGTTAAGCCAGTGCAGTTCGGTGACCACGCCGCTGTACAGGAACGGCACGATGGCCAGGCCGGAACCGAACACGAAGGCGCCGGCTTTTGCGAAGAACACGGCAATTTGCATCAGTACCGGCGCATCGGCGCCGCCCAGCAGGCTGCCCAGCCAGGGCAGCTGGGTCAGCGCCACGCTGTTCACGCCCGGCTTGCGCAACCATTGCGGCGGTGCGCGCAGCAGCCACACCAGCACCCCGGCTGCAATGAACAGCCAGGCGATTTCCGACTCGGTCGCCACCGTGATGGCGCCCAGCAGCAGGTAAATCGCCCACAGCAGCCGGTCCTTGCCGACGCTTTTTTCCGTCAGCTTCTTAGCGCTGATGGCAATAATCCCGACCACGGCCGCGCCGACACCGTAAAACACCGCCTGCATCCACGGGATTCCGCCAAACGACACATACGCCCAGCCCAGCGCCACGACCATCAGGAACGATGGCAGCACGAAAGCCAGTCCCACCAGGGTGGCGCCCAGGACGCGGTAATGCACGTAGCCCAGGTAAATCGCCAGCTGCGCCGCCATCGGGCCGGGCGCCAGCTGGGCCAGTGCCACCCCTTCCTTGTAGTCCGCCTCGGTGATCCAGCCGCGCTGTTCCACCAGGTCGCGGTGCATATAGCCTGCCAGGGCGACCGGGCCGCCAAAGCCGAAGGCGCCCAGCCGCAGCATGTACAGTACGATCTGCCACATCGTGTAGACGGGGGGCGTTGGGATGGGGGTATTGTTCATCAGATTTGCTCCGAGAAACCCCGTCCTTCAGGGCGGGGAGTGAAAGGGGCCGGCGGCATCGCCGCCGACTTATTGTCGATTAGTAGGGAACTTATTTCGGTCCCGGTAGTCCAATGAACATGAAACTCGTCTACCGATACCGCGTGAAGTCCTTGCCTGGCCTGCTTGACCGGCAGGCCCGAATGGTGAATGACGTCTGGAATTACTGTAATGACCGGCAAAAGGATGCGCTGCGCTTTTCCCGTCCCTGGCACACAGGCTTCGACCTGATCAAACTGACCACTGGCTGCTGCAAGGAACTGGGATTGCACTCGGGCACCGTGAACGACGTGTGCCAGCAATATGCGAAGTCGCGCCAGCACTCGCACCGGCCCTATCTGCGGTACCGGGGCCGCAAGACGCTGGGCTGGGTGCCGCTCAAGGGGAGAGAATTGAAGCGCGAAGGTAACGCGTTCCGCTTTGCCGGCAATACGTTCCGCGTGTTTTACTCGCGGCCACTGCCTGAAGGGAAAATCTGCGACGGCACCAATTTTTCCCGTGACCGGCGCGGCAATTGGTTCCTGAACATCGTGCTGGACGTGGCGGAACCGCCGGCACGGCCGGTGATTCACGATGTCGGCATTGACCTGGGCTTGCATGACCTGGCCAGGCTGTCGAGTGGCAAGCCGAACCCTGCGCCGAACTTTTACCGTGGGGCCGAGGCGGCGCTTGCCACGGCGCAGCGGGCCCGCAAGAAGCGGCGCATCACCGCCATCCATGCCGAGGTTGCCAACCGCCGGCATGACTTTCTTCATAAATTGTCCAACAGCCTGGTACGTCAGTTCGATCACGTGGTGGTCGGCAACGTCAACGCGGCTGCCCTCGCCAGGACCAGCATGGCGAAATCGGTCATGGACGCAGGCTGGTCGACGCTTCGCAGGCAACTGGCGTACAAGGCTGTTAAGCATGGCGCGCGGTATACCGAAGTGGACGAACGATACACCACCCAGATCTGCTCGAATTGTGAACCCCTCAGCCAGGATCGAGCCCCAAGGGGGGGACCGAGAGGTATCGCAGACCTTGGAATAAGGGAATGGCAGTGTAGTGATTGCGGTGCCGTACATGATCGTGATTTCAACGCAGCAATGAACATTCTCCGTCGCGGACGTGCGACGCTGGCAGCAGGAATCCCTGTCGTTTAGGGCGGGGAGACGTCAACAATCTTCCTGTCAAAGAGGTAGCGCCCTTGCGGGACGCCGCTATCGTTATCGTGGCTATCCCGGTTATCCGGGGTCAGGTCTCGTCCGGCGCGCCGTGTTCCGCAAAATGCGCATACAGCGCGTCGAGCACGGTGCTCATTTCCTCCAGTAACTGGTCATCGTTCCTGGTCCGGCGCCGTGCACCGCTCAGCATGGCTTCGAACCCGGCCGCCTCCGCGACAAAGGCGCCCCCCACGTCCAGCGCATGGACCATGGCCCCGAGGCGGCACAGGCCGGCATCGCTGTCGAGCCCGAAACTGGCCAGCAAGACTTCAAACGTGACGCGGTTGCCGGCATGCGTAAAACTCGCGTGGTCAAAGTCGAACCCGAGCGCGTCAGGGGGACATTCGGAAGGTGACGCCAGCCAGAGGAAGCGCGCATCGTCGTCAATAAATCGCCGGATCAGCCAGGCCGACGCCACCCGGTCCACCCACAGTGCCCGCCGCGTGGCCCAGGTCCGGCCCTGGTAATCGGCCCGGTCGCGCGGTGCGATATTGCCGCTGGCGGCCTGCGGTTCGCCGCTCGACTGCACTGTCTCGGCCAGATGGACGAAGTCAAGCCAGGCCGCGCCGGCGCGCCGGCTCGCATCGTTCGGGAAAAAATCGAGGCTGCGCAGGACGTCGAATTCCTTGCGCCACTTGCGCAGCTGCCGCTGCAGGTCCGGCGCCGCCATGGCGGCCAGTTCCGGCCGGGCCGCGTCCAGGCCGGCAATGAACGCCAGATACGCTTCCGAACGGTCGAACAGGGCTTGCAGCCGCAGGCTTTCGCGCGCCGATGGGGGCGCCAGCGTCAACAGCCAGCCATTGCCGCCCTCCCGTTCCGCATCGGCCAACTGCTGCTGCAGGACGTACCGGTGAACGCCCCGGTCCGGCAGCAGGTAGGCGCCGTCGCGTAGCGACGCGCAGCCGCTGGCTTTCAAATTGCGCCAGATGCGCATGCGTGCCGAGGTCGCGGCGGCGGGCAAGCTCACAATCAGGAGAAACCAGGTGGCGGGGGTGTCGGTCATCGCGGCATCCTAGCTTGTAGCAGCGCCAACTACAAGTTATGTTATAACCGTTACACATTTCAGGCTGTCGCCTCCATGCGCGCCGGGCATCGGTGGTCAGTTTCCACAGCCTGTTCATCGGTATGGTGACGGGGTTTCTCGCCTCGGCCGCCCTGGCTGTCCTGGCGGGCGCGGCGGCGCTGCTGGGTAGCCGGCTGTGGCCTGCGGACGGGCCGCGCGTCCCGGAGTAGCCGGTCTTGTACTGCCGGCGGCAGGGACCCGCACATCCGCTGACGGACTGCTATAATCCGCCGATTCATTGCCGACCGCCATGCGCCGATTTTTTTGCATCCTGCTCCTGTTGTGTTTGCCACTGCAAGGCTTTGCCATGCAGTGGGGGATGGCATGGGCGTCCGATGCCGCGCCGCCGGCACAGGAAGTCGTGCATGAAGTCATGCACGAAGAACACATCAGTCATCACCACGAAGAGGACGGCACCCTGCATGTCGACGATTCGGAGGAGTCTGTCCAGCATGTGCAGGATCACTCCGTGCCGCCGCAACCGGTTACCTTGACGGCCTCCCTGGCGCCGATAGCGCCGCCGGAACTGGTGTCGCCTGTCGTGGCCGAGCGGGTCCAAATTATCCCCGATCCGATGCTGGAATGTCCGCATCGGCCCCCTGCCGGTTCCCTCGGCTGAGCCGCCGAGGGCCCGTCCGCATGTTCCCGCTGGCGCGGCGTTGCCGCGCGCCGCTGTCTCGCGGCCGCGGTGCCATGCCCTTCGGTGATGTCCACAATCACACGATGGAGTACCCATGCCTGTCACCCTGTTGCAAGGCGTGCTTGCCGCGCTGGTATTGATGCCAGCGTTGGCGGGCGCGCAGGTTTCCGCCGCCCCGTCCGGACAGGAAGCCACGCTGCATGCCATGGTCGTGAGCGCGCTGCAGCGCTCGCCCATGGCGCGCACTCTGGAAGCCCGCCTGGATGAAAGCCAGGCGGCCCGCGACCTGTCGGCTGCCTGGCTGGCCGGGGCGCCGATGTTGGGCCTTTCCCAGCGCGGCGACCGCTGGACCGACCGGCGCGGCCGGCGCGAATCGGAACTGTCGCTCTCGGCGCCAGTCTGGCTGCCGGCGCAAAAGTCCGCCCGGATGGCGTTGGCCGACGCCGGCGCCGCCGAACTGGCGGCGCAGCTGGCGCTGGCGCGGCTGGACGTGGCCGGCCAGGTCCGGCGGCTGCTGTGGGAGGCAGCTGCCGCCTGCGAAGCACAGGTGGAGAAGGAAGACCACTTGCGCCACCTGGAAGAACTGGCGTCCGAAGTCCAGCGCCGCGTCGACGGGGGCGACCTGGCGCGCAGCGACAGTCTGTTGGCCCGGCAGGAAGTGCTGGCGGCGCGCAATGAGGCGACGGCGGCACGGTTGCGCGCCGCGGAAGCGCAGATGCGTTTTCGCCTGGCGACGGGCATGGCGGCGCCGGCGGTACCGGTCCTGGAAGCCATCGCCGATGACGCCATGCCCGTACCGCTCCGGCAGCAGGCGGCACAGGCTACCGCGCAGCGCGCCCGGGCTGCCGTGGCGGCGGCGCGCGCGCAGCCGGACGCCAACCCAACTGTCGCGTTATCGCTTCGCCAGGAACGCGACGGCAACCTGGCGCCGCAAGACCGCAGCATCGGTCTCACCCTGCAAATCCCGCTGACGGAGCCTGTGCGCAACCGCCCGGCCGTAACCGCGGCGGCAACGCAGCTGGCAAGCGCCAGCGCCGAGCTGGCGCAAGCGCAGGACGAAGCGGCGGCAACCTTGGCGCTGGCGCGCGAACAGGTGGCACATGCACGCCAGTCGCTCGCGGACGCCCGGCAGCGCGCCGACGCCATGGAAGAACATACGCGGCTGATCGAAAAAGCGTTCCACGCCGGTGAACGCGGGTTGGCCGAATTGCTGCGTTCACGCGCGTTGCGGCACGAAGCGCACGTCGCGCTACGCCAGCAGCGTGTTGCCCTCGGCCAAGCCCATGCCGGCTTCAACCAAGCTTTAGGAATTCTCCCATGAAACGATTAACTTCCCTCTGCTGCTGGCTGCTGCTGTCCCTGCCGGCCGTTGCCTCGCCCGGCGCCCATGGACCGAACGGCGAACATCTCGACGGACCAGTGGCGGCGACCGGCACGGGCAGCGTGCCGCGCCTCGAAACGTTCACGGAATTGTTCGAAGTGGTCGGCCACCTGTCCGGCGGCGAACTGTCGATCCTGGTGGACCGCTACGAGACCAATGAGCCGGTATTGCACGGCAAGCTTGAAGTCCAGTACGGGAAGCTCAAGGCGGCGGCGACGTTCCATGACGATATCGGCGACTACGCGGTCGACGATCCGGCCATGCTGGCGGCGCTGTCCAAACCCGGCAAGCACCCGTTGCTGCTGACGTTTGCGGCGGGCGACGACAACGATCTGATCGAAGGCGTGCTGGACGTGCCGCAGCCCGGCCCTGGCCAGCCGGATGCGCCAGGCGGGCGCCGGTGGCCAGGGTGGGCCCCGGTCCTGGCCGGCTTGGCCGCCCTCGGCTTGCTCGGAGCGGCCCTGTACGCCCGCCGCCGCGCTTTTCCACGTTCGCCGAAGTGAGCCGCCCATGACGATCCACCACTCTGCCGCCCTGGCGGCCGCCCTGTACGCCGCCCTGGCCTTGATCGCCACGCCGGCCGCCGCGTCACCCGGGGCCCATGGCCCGAATGGCGAACACCTCGACGGCCAGGCCGCGCCCAGCGCGAACGGCCTGGCGCGCCTGCCGGACGGCAGCGTCAACGTGCCGAAGCTGGCGCAGCGCCGCATGGCGATCCGTACCGTGAAGGCACAGGATGCCGAGCATCCGCGCACCGCCGAACTCAATGGCCGCACCGCCATCGATCCGAATGCCGGCGGGCGCGTGCAGGCGCCGTTCGCGGGCCGCATCGAGCCGGGCCCCGGCGGCCTGCCGGTCCCGGGCCAGGCTGTGCGCAAGGGCCAGTTGCTGGCGCGCCTGGTTCCCGTATCGAGCGCGGCCGAACGCGGCGGCCAGCAGGCGTCGCTGGCCGACTTGCGCGCCAACCGCGCGCTGCTCGAACAGCGCGTGGCCCGCCTGGAGTCGCTCGAGGGCACCGTGCCGCGCAAGGAAATCGAGGCGGCGCGCGCCGAACTGGCCAGCCTCGCGGGACGGGAGCGCGCCATTGCCGGCGCCCTGTCCGGCCGCGAAGACATCATTGCCCCGGCCAACGGAGTCATTGCCGGCGCACAGGTGCTGGCGGGCCAGGTGGTCGAGCCGCGCGACGTCCTGTTCGACGTCGTCGACCCGGGGCAACTGCTGATCGAAGCCGCCACGCCGGACGCGGCCCTGGCCGGCAGCATCCGCGGCGCCACCCTGGCCGAAGCGCCGCAGGCGCGCCTGACATTGCTGGGCAGCGCGCGCAGCCTGCGCGACGGCGCCCTGCCCGTGTATTTCCGGGCCAGCGGCCAGGGATTGCCACTGGCGGTCGGCCAGCCGGTGACGGTGCTGGCGCAACTGGCAACGTCCATCAAGGGCATTGCCCTGCCGGCCGCGGCGCTGGTGCGCAACCCGGCCAATGAACCGGTGGTCTGGATCAAATCCGGCGCCATGCGCTTCATCGCCCAGCCAGTCGAAGCACGCGCGCTCGATGCCCACACCATCGTGGTCACGAAGGGCCTGAGCCCGGAAAACCGCGTGGTGGTCCAGGGCGCGGCATTGATCAACCAGATCCGCTAAGGCCGCCATGTTCAATGCCCTTGTCCGTTTCAGCCTGCACCACCGGCTGCTGGTACTGGCTGCGGCGGTCTTGCTGATGGTGTACGGGACGCTGACGGCCTGGCGTACGCCGGTCGATGTGTTCCCCGACTTGAACAAGCCGGTGGTGACGGTCCTGGCCGAAGCCGGCGGCATGGCGCCCGAGGAAGTCGAGCAACTGGTCTCGTTTCCCATCGAAACCGGCTTGAACGGCATGCCCGGTGTGACCCGGGTGCGCTCGGTGTCCGGCGTCGGCCTGTCGATCGTCTATGCGGAATTCGACTGGGGAACCGACCCCTACCGTAACCGCCAGCTGGTGTCCGAGCGCCTGTCCCTGGTGAAGGAGCAATTGCCCGGCAATATAGCGCCGGTCATGGGCCCGGTCTCGTCCATCATGGGTGAAATCATGCTGGTCGCGCTGCCGGTCGATCCGCAAAAAACCGACCCGATGAAGGCGCGCGAATATGCCGATTTCGTGTTGCGGCCGCGGCTGCTGTCGATCCCGGGCGTGTCGCAGGTGATCCCGATTGGCGGCGAGGTGCGCCAGTTGCGGGTCGAGCCCGATACCGCCCGCATGGCCCAATTCGGGGTCACGCTGGAACAGGTGACGTCCGCGCTGCGCGGTTTTGCCGCCAATACCAGCGGCGGCTTTATTGACCTCAACAGCCGCGAATACCTGATCCGTCACCTGGGCCGTACCAGCCGGCTGGAAGATGCGCAGGGCCTGGCCGTGGCGTTCAGGAATGGCGCGCCGGTGCTGCTGGAACAGGTGGCGGCGGTGCGTTATGCGCCCGCCTTCAAACGGGGCGACGCCGGCATGAATGGCAAGCCGGCCGTCATCGTCAGCATCCAGAAGCAGCCGGCCGGCGATACCGTGCGCCTGACGCGCGACATCGAAAATGCGCTCAAGGAGTTGAAACAGGGTCTGCCGGCCGGCATCGCCGCGCCGGAAATCCTGTTCCGCCAGGCCAATTTCATCGAGGCCTCGATCGGCAACGTGGTCGACGCGCTGCGCGATGGCGCCATCCTGGTGGCGGTGATCCTGTTCGCTTTCCTGCTGAGCGTGCGCGCCACCGTGATTTCACTGGTGGCGATTCCGCTGTCGCTGGCGGTGACGGCCCTGACTTTCCACGTCCTGGGCCAGTCCATCAACGTCATGACCCTGGGCGGGCTGGCCATAGCCGTTGGCGAACTGGTGGACGATGCCGTGGTCGATGTGGAAAATATCCAGCGCCGGCTGCGCCAGCGTGCGGCCGACGGTTTGTCGGTGCTGGACGTGATCTGGCGCGCCTCGGTGGAGGTGCGGTCCGGCATCGTGTATGCGACCGCCATCGTGGTACTGGTATTTGTGCCGCTGTTTGCATTGCCCGGCATCGAGGGCCGCCTGTTTGCGCCGCTGGGCATCGCCTACATCGCCTCGATCCTGGCCTCGCTGGTGGTGTCGATGACGGTCACGCCGGTGCTGGCGTCGTATTTGCTGCCGGCGGCCTTGCGGCAGGCGCACCGCGACACCCCGCTGGTGGCGCGCCTGAAGGCGTGGGACGGCGCGCTGCTGCAGTGGTGCTTCCCGCGCATCAAGGCCATTCTTGCCCTGGCGCTCATTGCCGTGGTGGCGGCCGCCGCGTCGGTGCCATTCTTCCCGCGCGCGTTTTTGCCGCCCTTTAACGAAGGCTCGCTGGTGATGGGTATGACCTTTACACCGGGCACTTCGCTGGCGGAAGCCAACCGCCTTGGTGCGCTCGCGGAAACCCTGATCGGCCAGGTGCCGGAAGTCACGCGGGTGGGCCGCCGCACGGGACGCGCCGAGCTCGACGAACATGCCGAAGGCGTGCACTCGTCGGAAATCGACGTCGACCTGAAACCGTCGGGGCGAACCCGCGAGCAAGTCATGGCGGCAATCCGCGCCCAGTTGTCCTCGATGCCCGCCTCGATCGCGATCGGCCAGCCGATTTCGCACCGGCTCGACCACCTGCTGTCCGGTGTGCGGGCGCAGATTGCGCTGAAGATTTATGGCGACGACATCGATACCTTGCGTGGCCTGGCCGATACGCTGCGCGGCAAACTGCACACCGTGCCGGGGCTGGTGGACTTGTCGGTCGAGCGCCAGGTACTGATTCCCCAGGTCAAGGTGAGGATCGACTACCGCAAGGCCGCACAACATGGCCTGGCGCCCGGCCAGGTGCTGGCGGCCGTCGAATCGTTGACCGAAGGCGCGCGTGTCACGCAAATCATCGATGGCGCGCGCCGCTACGACCTGGTGGTGCGCCTGCCCGATGCGCAGCGCTCGCCGCAAGACCTGGAACGCATGCTGCTGGACAGTCCCACCGGGCGCATTCCGCTCTCCAGCATAGCCACGGTCGAGGAAAGCGACGGGCCCAACCAGATCGGGCGGGAAAACGGCCGGCGCCGCATCGTCGTCTATGCCAACACCGATGGCAGCAGCATGTCGCGCATCATTGGCGATGTGCGCAGCGCCGTCAACGCAACCCGGCTACCGGGCGGCTATTTCGTCAGCATCGAAGGGCAGTTCCAGGCGCAGGAACAGGCCCAGCGCCTGATCGTTGGCCTGTCGCTGGGATCGGTGCTGATGATTTTCCTGGTGCTGTATTCGCGCTACCGTTCCTGCGTCCTGGCGCTGGTCATCATGGGCAACATCCCGTTTGCCCTGGTGGGCAGCGTGGCGGCCATGTGGCTGGCCGGGGTGTCGCTGTCGGTGGCGTCGATGGTGGGCTTCATTACGCTGGCCGGCATCGCCACGCGCAACGGCATCCTGAAGGTCAGCCACTACATCAACCTGTGCCGGTTGGAAGGCGAAACGTTTGGCTGGCCGATGATCGTGCGCGGCTCGCTGGAACGCCTGACACCGGTGCTGATGACCGCGCTGGTGGCGGCGTTTGCGTTGACGCCGCTGCTGCTGTCGGCCGATGCGCCCGGCAAGGAATTGCTGCATCCGGTGGCGGTGGTGATTTTCGGTGGACTGGTCAGTTCAACGCTGCTCGATACGCTGCTGACGCCGCTGATTTTCTGGAAAGTCGGACACGCGCCGCTGGCGCGGCTGGTCGACAGCGGGGCCGGAGAAACGTATTGAGCCGCACCGGCCGGGTGAGCCCGCAGGCGCACCGATCGTTGCACCAACCGTTGCACCTGTCGTTCTATCAGTTTTTCTATGGATAGTTTCACCAACCATGAACGGGCACGCGGCGGCGCCCTATCGAGCCGCCGCAGATCGACCAAGATCGACCACAAGGAGAAAGCATGAAAAAACTGTTTGCATTGATGACCATCGCGGCCGCACTGGCGGGTGGCCAGGCGCTTGCGCATGACAGCCCTGCGCGGCATGGCGGGATCGTCAAATCGGCCGGCGACCTCTCGTTTGAGCTCGTGAACAAGGAAGGTAAGACCACGATCTACGTGGACGACCACGGCAAGGACGTGCCGATGGCCGGCGCTTCCGGCACCCTGACCGTGCTCAAGGGCGCGGAAAAGTCGGAGTGGCCGCTGGAAGCGGCCGGTGGCAACATGCTGGTGGTCAAGGGCGACGCCAAACTTGGCCCGGGCGCCAAGGCGGTGGCCAACATCGTGTTCCCGGACAAGAGCACGATGGGGGTGCGTTTCTCGATCAAATAATCCTGTATCACGCATGCGCGCCTGCACGGCGCGCCGCCCTAGAATTCTTCCCAGCCTTCTTCCGGGACGGCAGGACCGTTGACCGTCTTCCTGGCGTGCTGTTGTACAGCCACGGGACGGTTGCCGAGCCGCCTCTCGAGCGCGATCACGTTGGACCGCATCGCGTTGCCGGCTGCCGCGGCAGCCGGCCCCGGCGGGAGCGCCGCATCGATGCGGAACATGCTCACCAGCTGCGCCAGGCCGCCTGCCTGCTCTTGCAGCGAGCTGGCCGCCGCCGCGGCTTGTTCCACCAGCGCCGCATTTTGCTGGGTGACCGTATCCATTTCCACGATGGCCTGGTTGATCTGGGCAATGCCGGCCTCCTGTTCCCGGCTGGCCGCGGAAATTTCGCCGACCACTTCCGTGACGTGCCTGACACTGTCGACCACTTGTTTCATGGTGGCGCCGGCTTCAGTGACCAGGCGGCTGCCAAGCCCCACCTTGTCGACGGAATCGTCGATCAGGCTCTTGATTTCCCTGGCCGCACTGGCCGAGCGTTGGGCCAGGTTGCGCACCTCGGTGGCGACCACGGCGAAACCGCGGCCCTGTTCACCGGCGCGCGCCGCCTCGACTGCCGCGTTGAGCGCGAGGATATTGGTCTGGAACGCGATGCCATCGATGACACCAATGATGTCGACGATTTTTTTGGCGGAGGCGTCGATGGACCCCATGGTGTCGACCACCTGGGCCACCACCCGTCCGCCGCGCCCGGCCACGTCGGATGCGGAAATGGCAAGTTCGTTGGCGTGGCGCGCGCTCTCGGCGTTTTGCCTGACCGTCGAGGTGAGCTGTTCCATCGACGACGCGGTCTCCTCCAGCGAACTGGCCTGCTGCTCGGTGCGGGACGACAAGTCCAGGTTGCCGGAAGCGATCTCGGTCGACGCAACGGCAATGGTATTGGTCCCGGTGCGCACCTGGCCGACGATATCGCGCAAGCGCTCGTTCATGGTTTTGAGCGCGGCAAGCAGCTTCCCGGTTTCGTCCCTGGTATCCACCTCGATTGTGCTGCCAAGGTCGCCCGCCGCCACGGTTTCCGCAATGGCGACCGCGCGATTGAGCGGGCGCGTGATGGAACGGGTGGCCAGCCACGCGATGCCGGCGCCGACGACGATAGCCAGTGCCGACAGCGACAGCATGATGGCACGCGCGCTGTCGTAGGAAGCGGCGGCCGCCGCGGTTTGCTCGGCATTTTGCTTTTCTTCCAGTTCAATCAGCTCGCCAATGGTGCGTGTCCATTCGCGTTGCAACGGGCGCAGTTCCTTGATGATCACGAATGTCGCTTCCTCCGCCTTGTGCTGCAGCCCCAGCGCGGCAGCCTTGTCAATGAGCGGTAGCGCCGCCGTCTCGATCGCCTTGAGCCTCGGCATGAACGCCCGCTCGGCGTCGGTGGTCACTGGGTCGGTCTCAAACATGTGCGCCAGTTTTTTCTCCGCCTCGCTATACGCGGCCGCGCCTCTGGCAATACGTTCCTTTTCCGGCAGCATGTCGGCCGGTTCGGTCAGCAGGGCCAGGTTACGCACGGCCAGCATCCGGTCCAGGATAGTCACCCGCAGGCTGACAGCAAGCTGGGCTTGCACGTTGTTGACGCTGGTGATGGAATGCAGCCGGGCCTGGGTCGCTGCCATACCTGAGACGCCCAGCGCAGCGATCACCACCAGCAATGCCAGGATGAGGCTAAATCCTAGCCCCAGGCGCGCGCCGATGTTCATGTTCGTAAACTTCATTTTGTGTTATCTCGTTGGTTAAAGGACAAAACAACCTGCGCAAGCATCGCGTGCCAGGCTGCGGCAATGTGGCCCATGGGGGCGGTCGATGCCCGCGTCAGTGGCGGGCAACACGTGTCTGCGGCCCTGGCGGTCCCGGGATCCGGTCATGGCGCCTTGCGCTGCGGCCGCGAACCATTGCATCGACTGCGGGCAGAACAGGGCCTGACGGTGGAACCAGGATGAGGGCAAAGCAGACCAAACAGAACGGGGGCGTGGGCAGGGCCAGGAACCGGACGGGAAAACGTTGCAGCGGCGGCGTGGCGGCAGCTGGCCGGGCGCTGGTTCAGGACATCGATGTGGTCCGGAGCGTCCGACAGTCAGGAAGTACCAATACTATAACATCTATTTCTACAGGGAAAATACAATTTTTGTTCATCGCCGGATTCTTACCGCAATGTACACGATGCACAGCAAGCGCCACCGACAGCGGCGCGTCACGGAAACCAGTCGGCTTCACGTTAACACAGCAGCCTTGCGGCCAGCTTACAACCGTGTCGACACCCCATGAATGCGTACCGCGGCGCACCTGCCGGCCAGCGGCGCCGCATCGGCCATAAGTTAGTGTCAGTGCTGCACCACGGCCTGGCGCTGTGCCAGCCTGGCGACGTGCTGGTGTTCGCGTGCGGCTCGTCGCTGGCCACCGTGGCCGCCATGCTGCGCGACACCGAGCCGGAAGCGGCGCGCCGCATTGCCGAGGAAACCGCCACCTGACCTGGCGGAGCGGGCAGTCGGCCGCCTACACCAAAGCGGTCCGTACCAACACGGCTTGTCCGCCTGCCGCGCTGACCGGGCGCCGTTGGCCCGCAGCGGCCCGCAGCGCCACGGCGGCCCTGGTCCGGACGGCATGGCACAGGCCGATGGGACCGGCCCGCACCGGGCGCCGTCAGGCGGCATCGCACGCGGCGCCGTGCGGCCCTGCCGGCCGTCCGTCAGCAGGCCGCGTGGTTCACCGTCACCACGTGCACGGCCAGGCCGCCCAGCGAGGTTTCCTTGTACTTGCCGTGCATGTCGGCGCCGGTCTGGCGCATGGTTTCAATCACGTCGTCCAGGCTCACCACGTGGGTCCCGTCGCCCTTGAGCGCCAGGCTGGCGGCCGTGATGGCCTTGATGGCGCCCATGCCGTTGCGCTCGATGCAGGGAATCTGCACCAGGCCGCCGATCGGGTCGCATGTCATGCCGAGGTGGTGCTCGATGCCGATTTCCGCCGCGTTTTCAATTTGTTCGTTGCTGCCGCCCAGCGCCGCCGCCAGGCCGGCCGCGGCCATGGCGCACGCCACGCCGACTTCGCCCTGGCATCCGATTTCCGCGCCGGAAATCGACGCGTTGCGCTTGCACAGCATGCCGATGGCGGCCGCGGTCAGCAGGAATACCCGTACCCCGCCGGCCGGGTCGGACGGGTTGCACGATTCGATGTAATACCGCAGCACGGCGGGAATGATGCCGGCCGCGCCATTGGTGGGCGCGGTCACCACGCGCCCGCCCGCCGCATTTTCCTCGTTGACGGCCATCGCGTACAACGTCACCTGGTGCAAGGCGTCGTGCGGCGCGCCATGCGCGCCGGCGGCCATGGCCTGCTTCCACAGCTTCGCGGCGCGGCGCCGGACGTTCAGGCCGCCGGGCAGCGCGCCTTCGGTGACCAGGCCGCGCGCGATGCAGCCGGCCATCACTTCCCAGATCCGGTCCAGGCCGGCGTCGAGTTCGGCTTCGCCGATGCGGGCGCATTCGTTGGCGCGCAGCATGTGGGGGATGTCAAGGGCGCCGCGCCGGCCGTGTTCCAGCAATTGCGCCATGGTGTCAAACGGGAACGGCAGCGCGGCAGCGCCGTGCTGTGCCGGGAGCGCTGTTTCGCCGGCTTCACGGATAAAACCACCGCCCACGGAAAAAAAAGTGCGCTCGACAAAGCTGCCGTCGTCCAAGGTCAGCGTGAAGCGCATGCCGTTCGGGTGTTCGGGCAGGCTTTCCGTCTTGTGGAACAGCAAATGCTTGGTGGCGCGGAACGGTACCGAGCGCACGCCCAGCAAGCTGATGCGGCCGGCCGCTTCAATGGCGGCCAGCAAGTCATCGACCGCGTCGGGATCGACACCGGGCGGGGTTTCGCCCAGCAAGCCGAGCAGGACCGCCTTGTCGGTGGCGTGGCCGACGCCGGTCAGCGCCAACGAACCATACAGCGCGACTTCGATACCGGCGGCCCGCTCCAGGCAGCCGCACTCGAGCAGGAAGCGGCGCGCCGCCACCATGGGGCCCACGGTATGGGAACTCGACGGACCAACGCCGATCTTGAACAGGTCAAACACACTCATGTCCATTGCAGGATCTCTCTCCAGAAGTCAAAGTGGGTCCCTGCGTGGATACGCAACGACACCCCCTCTGTGCTGGACCTGAGAGATTTCGCATGCCCCCGCCGCATGGCGGTTCGACGCTTGCTCCTTCGGTGCGCCGGGCGACCATGCCGGCGGCTCTTCAGAGTGTGAACGTGAAACCGGTCCTTTTGCCTGAGAGTTTCCGGGGCGGTTGCTCCTTCGGCGCCGGCCGCATCGCCGCGGCCAGTCTCTCCCGATATCACCAGCTGCGTAGAATAGTCGAAACCATAACGGATCACCAAATGATTTTTGCGCGGCGGCACGGCTTGGCGCCCATGCTATACTGCGCCGCCATGGCCCGCCCGTTCCTGATTTTCCTGTTGACCATCGTCGCACTCCAGTTCAACTGGGTGGCGGTCAGCGCCTATTGCGGCCATGAATCGGATGGCGCGGCACGCCACTTCGGCCACCACCAGCATGCCGGGCATGACGCCGGCACGCAGGGGGAACAGCCGTCCCTGGCAAAGAAACTCACGCCGCATACCGATTGTTCATCGTGTTCCCACGCGCCCCTGGCGCCGGCCATGCACGACGCGGGGCTGGCCCACGCCGCACTGGTCCGCTCGCCGCGCCTGGCGGCGCCGCCGGCCCCCTCTTCCGCCTATACGCCCCCTCCGGAACGCCCGCAGTGGCGCCACGCCGCCTGAGTCCATTGACTTTGGTGTGCCAGCCGTGACGCCACCGGGCGCGACGCCGGCCTGACTGCCAGCCAGCCATGCCGCCTGCGCGGCGGCATGGCGCCGCCCGACCCCATGCGTTTGCGACGGTCGCGGCAGCCGCCTTGCATCGCGGCTGTCGTGCCGCAGTCGTGCCGCAGTCCCGCGCCTGGTGTGCGACTGCCTTGCTGCGCACGTCCGCGCTGACGGTGGGTGGCGGCGCTAGCCGCGCTGCACGGGCGACGGCCCGCGGCGTCCCTGCCCCATGTGCTCCGCGATGGCCCTGCAACGGCCGTCGCGGCCACGCTGCGCGCGTGCCTGGCTTGGCGACGGTGGTGAACGCCGTACGCATGCCGGCGGATCGGCGGCGCCCGTGTCCCCGGTGCGGCGGCCGTCGCGCGTCCGCGCCCGTTTGTGCCCGTTTGCGCCCGACCGCTGCAACGGACGCGACCGCGTCCCAGTTGCCGCCACGGCGAACCATGTCGACGGACTCCCTACCGCAAACCGATGCCGGACGGCCGGGGCTCGCCAGTGCGCTATCCCGACCACCCGGCCGCCGATGCACTTGATTGGAGTTTCCCCATGCGATCCAGAATGTCATTCCTGGGCGCCGCACTGCTGCTGACCGCACTGTGGCGTCCCCAGCCTGTCCATGCCGCGTCCTTGCGGCTGGACCAGGCCATCGAACGTGCGTTGTCGGCCAATGCCGGCTTGCGCGCCGCCAGCCACGCCGTTGCCGCCGCCGACGGCGCGCTGCGGCACGAAGGCGCGCCGCCCAATCCCGAACTGTCCGTCTTGCGCGAAGGAACGCACCCGGCCAGCCACACGGTGCTACTGAGCCAGACCGTGGAAAACGCCGGCAAACGCGCCGCGCGGCGCGAAGTCGCGCAACTCGACCGCGCCGTGGCATCCGACGCCTGGCTGGCCAAGGCGGCCGAGATCCGGTCCGGCGTAACCGCCGCGTATTTCGAGGTGCTGGCTGCGCAGGAACACGCGGTGCTGGCGCAGGGCGCGCTGGAACTGGCGCTGAAGGCCCGAAGCGTGGCCGCCCGCCGCGTCGCGGCAGGCAAGATTGCCCAGCTCGACGCCACGCGCGCGAGCGTCGCCGCCGCCACCGCGCGGCTGGAACTGGCGCAGGCCGAAGCCGGCCTGGCCGGGGCGCAACGGCGGCTGGCGGCCCTATGGGGCGCCACCGGACTGGAAGGCGCCACCCTGGCCGCGCCGGACTGCGCCGACCGCATGCCGTCGGCGGCAGCCTTGCTGGCCGCACTGGACGACACACCGCCGCTGCGCCAGGCGCGCCGCCAGGCCGACCGCGAAGCTGCGCAAGTGCGGCTGGAACTGGCGCGCCGCGTGCCCGACTTCACGTTGACCGTGGGCGCCAAAAAGGATGAGGCGGCGGGCCGTGCACAGGCCGTACTGGGCCTGTCGGTCCCGCTGCCGCTGTTCCAGCGCAACCAGGGCAATGTGGTAGCGGCACAGCAGCGCGCGGCCGAGGCGCAGGCCCTGGCCGAGCAGGCGCGGCATGACACGCGCCTGGCGCTGGCCGAAGCGGCCAGCCGGGCCCAGGTGGCGCAGTTGCAGGTCGACGCGCTGCGCAATGACATGCTGCCCGCCGCACGCGGTGCGCTCGATGGGGCCGTTACCGGCTTTGAACTGGGCAAGTTCACGCTGCTCGACGTGCTCGATGCGCAGCGCATGCTGGCGCAAGTGCGCGCCCAGTACGTGGACGCGCTGTCGGCGCGCAACCGGGCCGGGGCGGAGCTGCGGCGCTTTGCGGCGCCGGACGTGGAAAGGATGGCGCCATGAAGCGCTTGCCTATCCAAGCCGGTAAAGCCAGCAAGGCCGGCATGGCGGTCGTCGCCGTGCTGGGCATCGCGGCGGCCTGCCTGGCCGCGCCGTGGTGGAAGGATGACGCGGCCGCCGCGCAAGCGCCGGTCGCCGCACATCGCCCCGCCGGGGCAACCGGCGGCGCAAGCCGGGTTGCAGCCGCTGCCGCGCATGGCGGCGCCGGCGATGCCAATGCCGGCGACGGCGTGCACGCCGCGCAGTCCGCAGCCGGGACAGCGCCGCAGCCCGATCCCCCCGCCGGCATCCCCATGTCCGGCGCCCAGATCGCGGCGGCGGGTATCGCGCTGGCGCAGGCCGGTCCGGCCGAGATCCGCGCCGCCGTGCAGTTTCCCGGGGAAGTCAAGTTCAATGATGACCGTACCGCCCACGTGGTGCCGCGTGTGGCGGGGGTGGCCGAAACCGTGCACGTGAGCCTTGGACAACAGGTCAAGAAGGGCCAGGTGCTGGCTGTCCTTGCCAGCCCCGAGCTGGCGGACTTGCGCAGCGCGTACTTTGCCGCGCAACAACGCCGGGACCTGGCGCAAGCGACCCATGACCGGGAAAAAAAGCTCTGGCAGGATGGCATTGCAGCCGAACAGGACTACCTGCAGGCGCGCCATGCGCTACAGGAGGCCTCCATCCAGGTGCAGTCGGCCCGGGCGAAACTGGCCGCGCTGGGCGCCGGCACGGCCCAACGCCCTGACGACGATCACCGCTACGACCGCTATGTGTTGCGCGCGCCGTTCGATGGCGTCGTGGTGGAAAAGCACATCGCGCCGGGCGAAGCCGTCAAGAGCGACGCCAACGTCGTCGTGCTGTCCGACCTGTCCAGCGTCTGGGTGGAATTCCCGGTGTCCGCGCGCGACCTCGGCGCGGTGCGGGTCGGCGCGCGCGCCGAGATTGCCTCGGCCGACACGCGCGCCGGCGCCACCGGCAAGGTCGGCCACGTGGCCAGCCTGCTAGGCGGGCAAAGCCGCAGCGCCCAGGCCCGCGTGGCCATTGCCAATCCGGACATGGCGTGGCGGCCCGGCCTGTTTGTCAGCGTCAGCGTGGCGGGCGCCGCCACCGCCGTGCCGGTCGCGGTCCCGGCAGAAGCCATCCATACCGTGGAGGGGCAATCCGTGGTCTATGTCCGTACTGCGCAGGGCTTTTATGCCGCGCCGGTGCGCACCGGAGAGGCCGGGGGCGGCAAGGTGGCAATCAGCGCGGGCCTGGCGCCCGGCGCCGTGGTGGCCGCGGCCGGCAGTTACGCCATCAAGGCCCAACAGGGCAAGGATGGCGCGGACCATGACCATTGACGGGAGACTGCCATGTTTGACGCCTTGATCCGCCTGGCCGTGACGCACCGCTGGCATATCATCCTGGCCACGCTGGCGATGGCGGCCATCGCAATGGCTGCCGCCCTGCGCCTGCCGATTGACGCGGTGCCGGACATTACCAACGTGCAAGTGCAAATCAATACCGCCGCCCCCGGCTACGCGCCGCTGGAAGTCGAACAGCGCGTGACGATGCCGCTGGAAAACGTCCTGGCCGGCCTGCCCCGGCTGGAACAGACACGTTCACTGTCGCGCTATGGCCTGTCGCAGGTGACCGTGATTTTCCAGGACGGCACCGACCTATATTTCGCGCGCCAGCTGGTCAGCCAGCGGCTGCAGGAAACCCGTTCCAGCCTGCCCGCCGGCGCCGTTCCCGCCCTGGGACCGGTCTCCACGGGGCTTGGCGAAATTTTCCTGTGGACCGTACAAAGCAGTCCCGATGCGAAGAAAGCCGACGGCACGCCGTATTCCTCGATGGACTTGCGCGATATCCAGGACTGGATCATCAAGCCGCGTATGCGCCAGGTGCCCGGCGTGGCCGAAGTCAACAGCATTGGCGGCCACACCCGCCAGGTGCATGTGACGCCGGACCCGCTCAAGCTGTCGGCCCATGGCCTGACCCTGGCCGACGTGGCGGCGGCGCTCGAGCGCACCACCGGCTATGCGGCGGCCGGTTACATCGAGCGGCAGGGCGAACAATGGCTGGTGCGCGCCCCGGCGCCATTACAGGCCATCGGCGACATCGGCGCCACCATCGTGCACGCGGCGCCAGGCTCGCCGGTGCGGGTGCGCGACGTGGCCGACGTCGGCCCGGGACGCGAATTGCGCAGCGGCGCCGCGACGGAAAACGGCCACGAAACCGTGCTGGGCACCGTGTTCATGCTGAACGGAGAAAACAGCCGCATCGTGGCCCAGGCGGCGGCCCGCAAGCTCGACGAGATCAACCGCTCGTTGCCGGCCGGCGTACGGGCGGTGCCGGTCTATGACCGCACCGCGCTGGTGGACAAGGCCATCGCCACCGTCAGGGCCAACCTGCTGGAAGGCGCGGCGCTGGTGGTGGCGATCCTGTTTGTTTTCCTTGGCAACCTGCGCGCCGCCGTCATCACCGCGCTGGTGATTCCACTGGCCATGCTGTTCACGCTGGCCGGCATGGCGGCGTACCACGTCAGCGCCAACCTCATGAGCTTGGGCGCGCTGGATTTCGGCATCATCGTCGACGGCGCCGTGGTGATCGTGGAAAATTGCGTGCGCCGTCTGGCCCACGCGCAACAGCAGCTGGGCCGGCCGCTGACCTTGGACGAGCGCTGCCGTGAAGTCCGCGCCGCAGCGCGGGAAGCACGGCGGCCGCTGGTGTTTGGCCAGCTGATCATCATGGCGGTGTACTTGCCGGTGTTCGCCTTGTCCGGCGTCGAGGGACGGATGTTCCATCCGATGGCGTTTGCCGTGGTTGCCGCGCTGGCGGGCGCCATGCTGCTGTCGCTGACATTCGTTCCAGCCGCGGTGGCGCTGTTCCTCGATGGCCGCGTGGCCGAGCGCGACAACCGCACCATGGCCCTGGCGCGCCGCGCCTACCGGCCACTACTGGCATGGGTGCTGCGCCACGGCCGGATCACGGCCGCCGCGGCAACGGTGCTGGTGGCAGGCGCCGCCCTGCTGGCGACGCGCCTGGGCAGCGAATTCGCTCCCAGCCTCAACGAGGGCGACCTGGCGCTGCAGGCGGCGCGCGCGCCGGGCGCCAGCCTGACGCAGTCGGTGGCCATGCAGCGTCAACTGGAAACCGGCCTGAAAGCGCGCTTTCCCGAAATCGACCGCATCTTCGCGCGCACCGGCACCGCGGAAATCGCTTCGGACCCGATGCCGCCCAACATTTCCGACGGCTACATCATGCTCAAGCCGGAAGCGGACTGGCCGCCGCCGGCGCGCAGCCGCGCCGCGCTGATCGAGGCAATCCGCGAAGAAGCGCAGCGCTACCCCGGCAATGCCTATGAATTGTCGCAGCCGATCCAGTTGCGCTTCAATGAATTGCTGTCCGGGGTGCGCAGCGACGTGGCGGTCAAGTTGTACGGCGACGACATGGCCGTGCTGGCGGCCACCGGCCGCCGGATCGCGGCGGCCATGCAGCAGGTGCCGGGCGCGGCCGACGTGCGGGTCGAGCAGACCGGCGGGCTGCCGGTCTTGAACGTGGTGGTGGACCGTGCCCGCGCCGCCCGCTACGGCCTGCACGCGGCCGACGTGCAGCAGGCGCTGGCCGCCGCCACCGGCGGGCGCCCGGCCGGCGCCGTGTTCGAAGGGGACCGCCGCGTGGAAATCGTGGTGCGGCTGCCCGAGCACTTGCGCAACGATGCCGAAGCGCTGGCGCGGCTGCCGGTCGCATTGCCAGGCCAGGCCGGCTTTCTTCCGCTGGCCGAAGTCGCCCGCCTGGAGTGGACCGCCGGACCCGGCCAGGTCAGCCGGGAAAACGGCAAGCGCCGCCTGGTGGTCAGCGCCAACGTGCGCGGACGCGACATCGGCGGCTTCGTGGCCGGGGCGGAACGGGCGATCGCGGCCGGCGCCGCCATCCCGGCCGGCTATTGGACCGCCTGGGGCGGCGCGTACGAGCAATGGCAATCCGCGACGCGACGCCTGCAGGTGGTGGCGCCGCTGGCGCTGCTGCCGGTGCTGGCGCTGCTGTTTGCCATGTTCCGGAACGTGAAGGATGCCTTGCTGGTGTTCACCGGTATCCCGTTCGCCCTGACCGGCGGGGTCGTGGCGCTGGCGGCGCGCGGCATTCCCTTGTCGATGTCGGCCGCGGTCGGCTTTATCGCGCTGTCCGGGGTGGCCGTGTTGAATGGGCTGGTCATGATTGCCTGCATCCGTTCGCTGCGCGACGGCGGCATGCCGCTGCGCCAGGCGGTGACGCAAGGCGCGCTGGCACGCCTGCGGCCCGTGCTGATGACGGCCCTCGTGGCCGCGCTGGGTTTCGTGCCGATGGCGCTGGCCACCGGCACCGGCGCGGAAGTCCAGCGCCCGCTGGCCACCGTGGTGATCGGGGGCGTCCTGTCTTGCACGGTATTGACCTTGCTGGTGTTGCCGGTGCTATACCGGTGGCTGTACCGGGAGCGTCGCGGCGGGACGGCGCCTTAGCCGCGCCCCGCCGGTTCCCATACATCGAGCGGCATCGCCTGCGTGGCCGGCGCAAAGATGTCCAGCACGGCGCGGAAGCTGGCTTCCGGCGGCGCCGACAAGGCCAGCGGCGCCCCGGTTACCGGGTGCGCCAACAGCAGGTTGGTGGCGGCCAGCATCAGCCTGCCCTGGCCGAAACGCTGCGCGAAATACCGGTTATGGCGGCCGCGGCCGTGATTCGCGTCGCCAATGATGGGATGGCTGATGTGTTTCATGTGGCGCCGCAACTGGTGGCGGCGCCCGGTTTCCGGGTACAGCGCCACCAGGCTGTAGCGGCTGGTGGCGTGGCCTTCGATCGCCACCGGGATTTCCGTGGTGGCCAGGCGCCGGTAGCGCGTCAGGGCTTCGCGCGCGATGGCGGTATCCGCTCCGCCGGCCCGGTCGTCGGGCACGTCGCGCAGCGGGTGGTCGATGACGCCGGACTCCGGGATCCAGCCGCGCACCATGGCCACGTACCGCTTGCGCACGGCCCCCGCCATGAATGCCTTGCCCAGCGCGCCGGCGGTCTCGGGGTCGCGCGCGAACATTAGCAAGCCGGACGTCGGACGGTCCAGCCGGTGCGCCGCGTACACATGGCGCCCGCCATTCATGCCGCGCGCATATTGCAGCGCGAATTCGGTTTCATGCGGATCGATCGGACTGCGGTGCACCAGCAGGCCGGCGGGCTTGTGTACCGCCAGCAGCCACTCGTCGCGGTAGATTTCCACCAGGGGATTTGCCGGGGCGGCGCCCTCTGGCGCCATATCGGTTGCCCCGGTCGGCGGGTGGTCGGGTGGTGTTTCGTGCATGGCGGAAGGCATGGGGCAAAGGCGTCATCAACGGTTCAGGCGGGCCGGCGGACCGCCAAGGGCGCCATGTTACCGCACGGGTGACGGCGGCGGGTCGTGCCGTGCCCCGGCCGGGGACGCTCCTGCCCTACAATCTGGACTGGCAACCTTGGGAGATGGCGTGTGTGGACAGATATCTGGTTGACAGTGCAGCAGGAGTTTTCCGACCTGGGCGATACGCGCGGCATTGCGCAAGTCGGCATCCGGTTACTGGTGGCGGTGGCGCTGGGCGCCCTGCTGGGGTATGAGCGCGAATCGGTCGGCGCGTCGGCCGGCCTGCGCACCCACATGCTGGTGTCGCTGGGCTCGGCGCTGTTCGTGTTGATTCCCTTGCAGGCCGGCATGCAGATGGGCGACCTGTCGCGCGTGCTGCAGGGCGTGACGGCCGGCATCGGCTTCATCGGTGCCGGCGCCATCCTCAAGCTCAAGGATGAAAACCAGATCACGGGCCTGACCACGGCGGCCGGCCTGTGGCTGACGTCGGCGGTGGGCGTGGCGGCCGGCATGGGACGCGAAGCCACCGCGGTGCTGAGCGCCGTGTTTGCGCTGGTAATCCTGTCGCTGTTGCACCACGGTGTGGAAAAACGACGCAAGCAGCCGCCACAGGGCGGCAATCCCAACGATTGACCGCTGTCCCCGTCCACCGGCCGGCATCCGTGCCGGCGGACGGCGATCAAGCGCGGCTGCCGCGTCAGCGCATGCACAGGCCTTCGGCCATTTCAGCCAGCACACTGCGCACTTGTTCACGGAAAGCATGGATGGCACGGGTCATGGCAGTCTCCTTGCTGGGTGGTCAAGGCGCCATGGTAGCGGCCATTGCGGACGGATTCCGCCCTGATTCATGCCTGCCACACGCCCTGGCACACGTACTACGGCCCTTATTCTTCCTGCATGTTTTCATGCCGCAGCGCGCCTGCTCCGGCAACACGGCGCCCGACCGTGCGAATCCATAAAAGGCATTAAAAACAGATGTTTAGCCTGTCTCATTCTTAACAAACGTGAAGTGCCTGTTAAAAATGAGACGGAATTGTTGCGTATATGCCGTATAGACAACTGACAAAGACCATTTTTGCAATTTTTCATTGAAGCCATCCGCAGGCGCATGTGAGGATACGTTCACGGGCGGGCCACAAGCCCTCCCTCCCAATACAACATGACAACATGAACCGACGGAGATAAGCATGAATTGGAATCACGCTGTGAAGTTTGGTGGATCGGTGGTGGCGGCGGCGCTGTGCCTGAGCGCACAGGCGGCCGGCAACGGTATCGTGACCAAGGTCAGCATGGACAGGCAATCGCTGGGCGCCAGCGATGACGTGGTGGTCAAGGTCACGATGACGAATACCTCGTCGACTCCGCAGCAGATCCTGAAATGGCATACTCCGTTTGGCGACATCGAGGAAGCGCTGTTCGAAGTCACGCGCGACGGCGTCCGCGTGCCGTATGAAGGCATGCACGTCAAGCGTCCGGTGCCGACCGCCAGCGATTACTTCACGATCCAGCCCGGCAAGTCGCATACGGTGCAAGTCGAACTGTCCTCCATGTACAACATGAGCGTGACGGGCGAATACCAGATCCGCTACAAGACCAAGGGCCGCGACTTGTTCGCCAACGGCAAGAACAAGCAGGGGGGCGTGGACGAAGTCGCATCCGATGCGGTGAGCGTCTACATCGAAGGCGCGCTGCGCCGCGGCGTGATGCCGGAGAGTGCCCCGCTGCAAACGCTGGCGGGCAGCCTGTCGTACAACAAGTGCAGCGCGTCACAGCAAAGCACCATCACCTCCGCCGTGGCGGCCGGCAAGACCATGGCCACCGATGGCGACGCCTACCTCGCGGCCGGCAAGACCGGGACGCGCTACACGAAATGGTTCGGCGCCTACACGTCGGCCCGCTACAACACGGCCAAGTCGCACTTTGCCGCCATCAAGGATGCGTTCGAGAACAAGCCGATTACCGTCGATTGTTCGTGCAACAAGACGTATTACGCCTACGTGTATCCGACCAAGCCTTACACCATCTATGTCTGCAAGGCGTTCTGGAACGCGCCGATGACGGGCACCGACTCCAAGGGCGGCACCCTGGTGCATGAAATGAGCCACTTCAACGTGGTGGCCGGCACCGACGACCACGTGTATGGCCAGAGCGGCGCGGCGTCGCTGGCCATCAGCGATCCGGACGCGGCGCTGGACAACGCCGACTCGCACGAATACTTCGGCGAAAACACCCCGGCCGGCAATTGACTGCGGCGGTGCGCGCATGGCGGCACGCCGTGCGCCGCGCCAGCCTTGCGGTTCCCGGCAGGGGCACGGGAACCGTCTCTCCCTGCGCAGTGCGCCCCACCCTACGACGGGCCTTCGCCCCTGCTCGCCCCATCCCAGCTTGCAGGGGCCTTTTTGTTGCTGCCGCCGCTCCCTTCAATGGCCGGCCACTGGCGCGTTGTTGTACGAAAACGTGACCGGCGGCACTGTCAGCGGTACCGTGCTGTCCAGCTGGTTCAGGTCCGGCAGCGCCCAGCCGGCATATTGCAACTGGTAAGTGTGCAGGCCTGGCAGGAAGGCGTAACTGTCCGTGATATCGAGGGTATTGATGTGGCGCGTGCCGGGCTGTACCGTGAAATAATCGTCGGCCGTCAGCGGTCCGCGCTTCACCAACGGGCCCTGGTACGGCACCGGCTGGCCGGTGGCGGTGTCGCGGATATCGAACAGGCGGCCGAACAATTCCTTTTCGGTGGCGAGCGCATGGGGCACGTGCATGGCACGCCCATTCGGATTGTCCAGCACTACCGTGACCAGCACCCGGCCGCTCGCGGACGACACCGACAGCGATTCAGTAAATGACTTCATGAGCTTGCCTCCCGCCTGGGCCGCCACCGGCGCCGCCAGCAGCAGCGCAGCACAGGTCATTGCATGGATGGTTTTCAACGCCGCCTCCTTTCCCGTCTGCCTTCACTATAGGCGATTTGGCGGACGGATGCGCTGGCCGTGATGGGGAATCGCGCGACGGAACCGGCCCTGCCGTTGGCGCGCCCAGGCCCCGCACGGATGGAGCGCCCCACCCTGGCGGCACCCCGGCGGCAATCAGGCAGCAATCAGGCGGCAGTCAGGCGGCAGTCAGGCGCCGCCGCTGCCGACCGCGTTGCCCTGGACCGAGGCCATGATTTCATCGTGGCGCTCGAGGTCGGATTTGTGCAGGTAAGCCGCCGTGGTCACGATGCTGGCGTGGCCGGCGGTATCCTGCAGGGTTTTCAGTTGCACGCCGTTGTTGGCGTGGTTGGTCAGCATGCTGTGGCGCAGCCAGTGCGCCGACGCCTGGCGCAACGCCGTCGCGCTGTCGCCATCGCCCAGCATGTCGGCCGCGGCGGCCGCATCGGCAAACACGGCTTTCAGGGCGCCGGCCGCGGCCTCGTCGGTCACCCGCAGCAATTGGGCGCCCCGGCTGTGCAATACCATCGGCGTGCGGTCGCCGCGCGACGTGTGCGGCGGCAAGCCATAGGCGGCGCGGTAGCGGCGGAACGCGTCCAGCATGTCCGGCGGCACCGGCAGGCGGCGCGCCTTGCCGCCCTTGCCCTGCACGTCGAGCCACCAGCGGCCATTGCCTTCGGTGTACAGCGCGCCCATGTCGGCGCTGACGATTTCCGACAGGCGCGCCCCGGTATGCGCATACGCCAGCAACAGATAGCGGTCGCGCTCGCGGCGCCGCACGGCGGCCTGGCTGGACGCCTCGCGCTGGTTGACGGCGTCCAGCGCCAGGGCGATCGCGTCGGGGGTCAGGTAGCGGGTAATGCGGGCGCCGGCCGCCACGCGCACGTGACGCACCAGTGCGCCGGGATTGCGCTCGAGGTAGCCGGTCTGTTCGGCGAAACGCAGGAAGCCTTTCACGGCAATCACGGCCTGGCGCCGGCTGGCGTCGGACAAGGGGCCGGAAAACGGCCGGTAGCGCACATCGGTGCGCGGCCATTTGGTGGCCGAGACCCAGTCGGCCGGCGGGGCGCGCAGGAAATCCTTGTAACTGTTGAGGTCAGCCACCGTCAATTCGCGCAGCGTCTTGCGGGCTTCTTCGCGGCACCACGTCAGGAACCGGAACAATTCCTTTTGCGTGTTGGCGCGCGAGGCGGGACTCAATTCGCCGTGGCCGATATATTCGCGGGCCAGTTCACTGTCGGTCTGCGCGGCGGTCAGGCGTTCGTTGCCGCCGCCGTGCAACCCGCCGGCGCCGTCCACCAGCGCCGTGGAGGCCGCCGCCACCGGTTCCAGGTCGATCAAAGCGAATTTACTGGTCATCCATCCAGTATAGCATACAGTGCTTCATACAGTATCGAAAATTACTGTGACGCGTCACGATATTTAACGTTATGATCGTGGCGCAGGCTGGAACAGGACAGGGATCACCATGAGCGAGATGGAAAAACGGGGACGGGGCCGCCCGCCCAAGGACGATGCGTTGACGCCGGCCGAGCGGGCCAAGCGCTATCGCGACAACAAGCGCGCCGAGCGGCTGGCCATGGCGCTCAGCCGCGAACTTGACGACCACCCGCCCGATTCGCCACATCGCCTGTTCGTTGAACTCGACAAGGCGCTGGAGCGGGTGGCGCAGCTCGAGCGCCAACTGGATGACGCGCGCCAGGAAATTGCGCGCCTTAAAAACCAGTGACGACCGATTTAACGTGACGCGTCACGTATAAAAAGCCTGCTTACGCCGGATCGTCCGGCGCCCGGAACAAGTCTTCCAGCGCCTTGCGGTCGCTGTCGCGCCGGACCCGGCTGGCCTTGCCGGTGTACTCTTCCTCGATGTTATCGCGGTAAAAGCTCCAGGCCGCGCCGGACGTCGACAGCCGGCGCCATACTTCGGCGCCGACGCCGCTGTAATCGATCGCGGTGCCGTCATCGAATTCCACCCGCAATTGGCGCTCGCGCGCATCGTAGCCAATGGCGCGTAATTTGCCTGCATTGATGCGTTTCATTTCCATGCGTGCTCTCCCGTAAAAAAAATGCGCCACCCGACAGGTGGCGCATGCGCCTATTTCTTGTCCGTCCCGGCAGGCTTGTCGGCGGACGGCTTGTCGTCCGGGGTGCCGAAATCCAGTTGTGGCGGCTCGTCATTCTGTTCCGGCTGGGTCCACTGTTCACTGCCCATGGATTCCTGGTCGATCGTCAGGCCGGCCGGCGCGCTGTCATTGACAGTGCCCTTGTCGAGCAATCCCGTGACGGTGACCGGGAACACGGCCACCAGCAGCACCATCACCAGTTGCAGGCCCACCCACGGCAGCGCGCCCCAGTAAATGTCGGATGACTTGACTTCCTTGGGGGCCACGCCGCGCAGGTAGAACAGCGCAAAGCCGAACGGCGGGTGCATGAACGAGGTTTGCATGTTCACGCACAGCATCACGCCAAACCAGACCAGCGCGGCCGAGGCGGCGGCTTCCGGCGACCCCATCGAGGCCAGCAGCACCGGCGTCAAGACTTTCTGCGCCACCGGCGCCAGCATCGGCACCACGATGAAGGCGATTTCAAAGAAGTCCAGGAAGAACGCCAGGAAGAACACGAACAGGTTCACCACCAGCAGGAAGCCGATCCAGCCCCCGGGAATACCTTCGAACAAATGCTCGACCCAGCGCCCGCCGTCGACGCCCTGGAACACCACGGAAAAACAGGTCGAGCCGATCAGGATGAATACCACCATCGCGGTCAGGCGCATGGTGCTCTGGTAGCTCAGCACGATCAGTTCGCGCAGGTCGCGGATGCGGCTGGCGCGGTAGACCAGGTACACCACCATCACGTAGACCACCGCCAGCACCGCCTGCAGCGCCAGTTTCATGGGCGGCGCCATGCCCTGCCCGTCCGGATCGAACACCAGGCGCAGGGCGCCGGCCAGCACCACGGCGGCCATGCCGACGCGGAATACCACCTTGTCGCGGCCGCTGAAGGCGGGATGGCGGATTACCGCCAGGATCACGGCGCCCAGCGCACCCATGGCGCCGGACTCGGTCGGCGTGGCGATGCCGGCCATCATGGTGCCCAGCACCATGAAGATCAGCACGGCGGCCGGCACGATGCCGCGCAGACACTGTTTCCACAGCGCCCAGCCGGACAGGGAATTGGCGTCGCGCGGCGCGGCCGGCAGCCAGTCCGGTTTCAGGCGCGACAGGATGAACGTGTACAGCGCGAACAGGGCGATCTGCACGATCGACGGCCCCCAGGCGCCCAGGTACATGCTGCCCACGTCCGCGCTGGCGGTCTGGGTCTTCAACTGGTCGGCCAGCACCACCAGCACCAGCGATGGCGGCACCAGTTGCGTGATGGTGCCGGAGGCGGCCAGCACGCCGGTGGCGTAGCGCATGTGGTAGCCATAGCGCATCATGACCGGCAGCGAAATCATGGCCATGGCAATCACTTGCGCGGCCACGGTGCCGGTAATGGCGCCCAGGATGAAGCCGACAATGATGACCGAATAGCCCAGGCCGCCGCGCATCTTGCCGAACAGCTGGCCCATGGAGTCCAGCATGTCTTCGGCCAACCGGCATTTTTCCAGGATCGCGCCCATGAAGGTGAAGAATGGGATCGCCAGCAACAGGTCGTTGGCCAGCACGCTGCCGAAAATACGCTGCGGCACCGCCTGCATGAACGCCACGTTGAAGTAGCCCATCTCGATCGACATGGCGCCAAACGCCAGCCCGACCGCCAGCAGCGAGAATGCGACGGGGAAACCCACCAGCATGAACAGCACCAGGCCGCCGAACATCAGCGGCGGCATCAGCTCCAATGGAATCATTGCACCGGCCTTTCGTATTTATTGTCGAGATGCGTTTTGCCGGCCAGCGCGGCAATCCGCTTGATCAGCTCGGAAATGCCCTGCACCGTCAACAGTGCGAATCCGATCGGGACAATGATCTTGATCGGATAACGCGGCAAGCCGCCGGAATTGCTGGATTGCTCCAGCACGTCCCACGAGGGCAGGAACAGCGAAGTCCACGACAGCCAGGCAAACAGGATGCAGGCCGGGAACAGGAAGAAAATAATGCCGAATACGTCGATCCACAGCTGCTTGCGTTCCGACACATGGCCATACACCAGGTCGACCCGTACGTGTTCGTTGCGCTGGAACGTGTACGACGCGCCCAGCATGACCGCCGCGCCAAACAGGTACCACTGCATTTCCAGCAACGCGTTGGAACTCCAGTCGAAGCCATACCGGATCAGCGCATTGCTGGCGCTGATCACGCATGAGGCGAGGATCATCACGTTGGCCAATTGGCCGCAGCGGTACCCAATCCTGTCCAGCACGGACGAGAGCCGTAATAAACCCTGCATAGTTGTCTCCCCGGACAGCGCAATGGCCGCCATCCGATATTGATTTAAAAGAATAATTGTCGCGATACTAGCTGATACCGCGCACATTGAACAGCCGCCATCCGTGCGCAAGCATGGCCCGGCATGTTTTGGCGTGTCGCGCGGGCCGCCCGGCCGGCAGGATCGCTCCCTGCAGGACCGGCGCCCGGATTTACGTGATGCGTCACGAAAATTATGCATAAAGGCAAAGTAGCGCCCCTGTCGGCTGCCCTCCTCCACAATGGATTCAACATGCAAGCAGGTGAAGGAGGCGACGATGAATGCAGAACGGCCCAAGGATGGCGATGTGGTCCGGCCCATCGGTTGGCGTCAGAAAATGATGGTGGTCGGCCCCGCCGTGGCGGCGCCCGGCGTGGAAGACGGCGTGCGCTGCCGCTGGCGGGACCAGGACGGCCCCCATGAAGAAGTATTCAGCGCGCAGCAGCTGGAAATCGTAAAAACCCGCGCCCAGTTCAAGGACCGGCCGCGCCGCACGATTTTCCTGCGGCGCTGGCTGGTGCGCGGCTGATCAGCGTCCGTCAGCGTCCCATCGAGACTGGCGCATCGGGATTCCAGTAAAACGCGGTGGCCTTGCCGCCGCCGCGGCCGACCGTGATGGTGCGCTGCTGTTGCTGGCCATCGACATTGGCGGTCACATGGTAGCGTCCGGGCGGCAATTGCGCATACAACATGGGGCCCGCATCCTCGGTGCGCAGGCGGACGTTGCCGCGCATGTCACGCACTTCGAGCGCCACGCCGGAGCGGTAATCGCCGGTGGAGCGGTCGGCGAACGTCATCTTCACGTTATATTGCGGCGCGAGCTCCTGCAGCGCCTGCCGTTGTTCGCTGCCCACGCCGCCCGTTACGTATGGGACGCCATTGGAAGTCTGTTGTTCAATGTCCTGCGCCATGGCCGCAGTGAGGAAGGCGCCGCAAGCCAGCGCCGTGGCGCCCGCCAGGGCGCGCCGAGTGATCTGGTTCATGATGGGTTCCTTTCTAGGTGATACCGGATTGATGCCGGCAGTATCGGCCAACCGCCATCGCGGCGGCGCGCGGGTGCCGTCAAGCAATACCCGGCAACAGCGCCCTTGGCGCAGCGCGCGCGGCACCGATGGAGCCGGTTCCGCCAGCCCAGGCGAAGCGACGGGCAGGCCGGCGGTGCGGCCCAGCCGGGCGCCAGGGACGCGCACGCGCCGGGCGCCACGCAACAACGCTCAGCGGCGCTCGATCAGGATCGGTACTTCCTTGAATGCCGGGGTATTGGAGCCGCGCGCGGTCAGTCCGGGCGGCGACAGCGGGGTCAGTTCCGGGAAGTAGCCAAACACGTCGTCGCCCGCGATCGGGTATTGCACCAACTGGTACCCTTCGACGCGGCGCTCGACGCCGTCCAGCGAAGCGCCGCGCAGGTTGACGATGTCGCCATCGTTGAACCCCAGCCGCGCCAGGGTGGCGGCGCCGATGAACAAGACCTTGCGCGTATGGTGCACGCCGCGGTAGCGGTCGACTTCGCCGCGCGGATCGTGGTAGACCGTGGTGTTGTACTGGCGGTGCGCGCGCACCGTGGCCAGGCACAGCACCGCATCGCCATACACGGCACGGGCCCGGTCCACGAAGGTTTCGCCCGGCAGCGGGTGCGGCGCGAAATTGGCCTTGCCGGTGTCGGTCTTCCAGATCCGCAGCGCCGCGGTATTGGGCAGGTGGAAACCGCGCCGCTGGCGGATCTGCTGGTTGTAGCCGGTGAAGCCGGCCACGGCGCCCTCGGCCACCTGTTCGATGTAGTCGCGGGTGGCGTCATAGTCGCGGCCCATGGCGCGCCAGTCGATCGGCGAACCGGGCAGCGTGGCGCGCGCCAGTTCCGTGACAATATACGGTTCCGAGCGCAACAGCGGACTGGCAGGCCGGTTGCGCCCGGTCGAGGCGTGCACCATGCTGGCCGTATCTTCGACACTGACGAATTGCTGGCCATTATCCTGCTCATCGTGTTCCGTGCGGCCCAGGCACGGCAACAGCAGCCCGGTTCGCCCCGGATACAAGTGCGTGCGGTTGAGTTTGGTGGCGATGTGCACGGTCAAGCGGCAGCGTGACAGCGCATCGAGCACGCGCGGGCTGTCCGGTCCCGCCACGGCAAAATTGCCGCCGAGGCTGCAGAAAGCGTGCACCGAGCCATCGAGCAGGCCATGGATCGCACCGACCGCATCGAGCCCGGGCGCCGAGGGCGGCGTGAAGCCGAACACACGCTGCAAGCCCTGCAGCCATTCGGCTTTCGGACGGTTGGTGATGCCCACCGTACGGTCGCCCTGCACGTTCGAGTGGCCGCGCACCGGCATCACGCCGGCGCCCGGCTTGCCGACATTGCCCCGCAACAGCATCAGGTTGACCAGCATCTGGATGGTTTCAATCGCATATTCGTGCTGGGTCAGCCCCATGCACCAGGTCGCGATGGTGGCGTCCGACGCGATATAGGCGCGCGCGGCCTGTTCCAGCTGCGCCTGGCGCAAGCCGCTCGCGCGTTCGATGGCATCCCATGGCTGGGCCTGCACCACGGCGGCCATGGCCTCGAAGCCGGCCGTGTGCTGCGCAATGAAATCGCGGTCCAGCACGCCCCCGACCGCAGCGGCGTCGGCTTCCAGCACCGCCTTGATGATGCCGGTCAGTGCCGCCAGGTCGCCGCCGACCCGCACCTGGTAGTAGTCATCGGCAATCGGCGTGCTGGCGCCGGTCAGCATTTCCGTGGCGGATTGCGGGTCGGTGAATTGCTGCAAGCCGCGTTCCAGCAAAGGATTGAACACCACGATGCGGGCGCCGCGTTTTTTTGCCTCGCGCAAGTCGCCCAGCATGCGGGGATGGTTGGTGGCGGGATTCTGGCCAAACACAAAAATCGCTTGTGCGTGTTCGAAATCCTCGCGCGTGACCGTGGACTTGCCGACGCCAAGCGACAGGCGCAACGCGTCGCCCGACGATTCATGGCAATAATTGGACGAATCCGGCAAGTTGTTGGTGCCGAAGGCGCGGGCAAACAGCTGGTATGGAAAGGCCGCTTCGTTACTGCTGCGGCCCGATGCGTAAAACACGGCGCAATCCGGGCTGTCCAGCCCCCGCAGCACGCCGGCCGCCAGCGCAAACGCCTGTTCCCAGCCGATTTCCCGGTAGGTATCGGTCGCCGCGTCGTACAGCATGGGCGCCGTCAGGCGGCCGATGGCTTCCAGTTCCCAGTCTTCCTTTGCGCGCAATTGCGCCACCGTATGCCGGGCAAAGTAATCGGGCGTGGCGCGCTTGGGGGTCGCTTCGTGGGCGACGGCCCAGGCGCCCTGCTCGCAGAAATCGACGGATTTGTCGTTGGGCGAGTCGGGATACGCACAGCCGGGACAATCGATGCCTTGGGGCTGGTTCACGCGCGGCAGCGTGGCCAGGGCCGGCATGGCGCCATTGCCCTGCAGTGCGCTGGCCGCGCCGCGCAGCGAGCCGAAGCCGCCGGCCGGTTTGTCGTAAGCGTGGATCGGGATGGTTTTGTTGGCAGTCATGGCGCGCACTTTACCATAGGCACGGGCCGTGGCGGCACGCGGCCAAGCCCGTCCCGCCGGCCGTGCCGGGCGCGTGGCGCTCAACCGGCGAATGCCTGGTCCGGATGGGCCGCCGCCAGCAGCGCGGCGCGCTCCGGCGCCGGCGGGTAAATCCATTCGGTGTTCACGCGGATCTTTAATGCCTTGGCGTCGGCGCCGGCCATGGCCACGTTGCGCTCCCAGCCCTGGGTGAACACGGCGCCCCAGCCGCCCAGGTCAAGGCAGGTCACGTACGTAGGCTGGCGGTATGCCATGGTGGGCAGGCCCAGCAGGTCGCAGGCGGCGTTGTGGCCGGCGTAGCGGCCCGTCACCAGCGCGTGCTGGCAAGCCATCAGTGTGCTGTGCCCGGCGTCGTCGGTGGCCGCCACCGCCGCGTCCCCGGCGGCAAAGATGCGCGGCGCGCCTGCCACGCGCAAATCGGGCCCGACCGGGACGCGGCCCAGCGCATCGGACAGCGCCTGCGTCCCTGGCGCCGCGACCTGCGCCGCCAGCGGGCTGGCACGCATGCCGCCGGTCCAGATCACCGTGGCGGCAGCCACGTGCGTGCCATCGTCCAGGCGGACGCCCGTCCCGTCCACCGCGCTGACGCGCAGGCCCAGCCGCCGTTCAATGCCCAGGCTGTCGAGCGCCTGTTCGATCACGGGACGGGGACCGGCTCCCAGCTCGGGGCCGACCACGCCGGCCTGTTCCACCAGCACGATGCGCGGCTGGGCGCCCGGCAGCACCGTGCGCAGCCGCGCCGGCAGTTCGCACGCCAGTTCGATGCCCGTGAACCCGGCGCCCACCACCACCACGGTCTGGCGCGCCGGCGTGTCCGGCAGCGCCGCCAGCGCCCGCAGGTGGGCGTCCAGGCGCGCCGCGTCGGCCGGCTGGTCGATGCTGTGCACGTGTTCGATACCCGGCAAGTCCGGCCGGCGCAGCGCACTGCCGGCCGCCAGCACCAGCCGGTCATATCCCAGCGCCTGCACGGCGCCGTCCGGGCCCGCCACGTCCACATAACCGTCGGCCCCATGGATGCGCCGCACCTCGCCCTGCACATAGCGCACGCCGGCTGCCCGCAAGTGGGGCAGGATGTCCAGGGTCCACGCGGCGGGATCGCTTTCGTGCAGGCGCGGCCGCATGGCCAGCCGGGGGTGCGGGGCCACCAGGAGCACGGCCACCTCGTCACCCGCCGTGCCGGCCTCTTGGTTGCGCTCCCGATTGCCCTCCTGGCCGCCCACGCTGTTGCCGGCCGCGTCGCGCGCCGCACCGGCCGCCGCATCGGCCGCCATAGCGGGACGCATTGCGGCCGTTGTCCCGGCTCCGCCGTCTACGCCCGGCCACCTCTCCCGTTGTCCCTGCACCACGCGCGCCGCCGCCAGCGCGCCCCACAGGCCTGCGAAACCGCTACCCACCACCAATATCGTCTGCGTCATCCCTGCCTCCATGGAAAATTTAACTACGACATGTTGAGTCGTAGTTAACGATATTACACCTCGGCGACATTGGCAAGCTTGCCAGCGTGCAGGCCGGTCCGCTATGCTGCAAACTACGCGTTAACGAGTCGGGGTTGTATGTCGCATATCAGCACGGGCGTGGAATACGCGCTGCATTGCCTGGTGTTCCTGGCGGGGAGCCGCCACGGCGCGCACAGCGGCGCGCAGGAAGCCAGCGCGAAGGACTTGGCGGATCTACAGGGGATACCGGCCGATTACGTGGCCAAGCTGTTCACAAAGCTCAGCAAGGCCGGCCTGGTGCGCGCCACCGAGGGGGTGCGCGGCGGCTTTGCGCTGGCCAAGGCTCCGGCCACGATCACGGTGCTGGACGTGGTGGACGCCATCGATGGCGGCAAGTCGCTGTTCGACTGCCGCGAAGTGCGGCGGCGTTGCGCGGTGTTTGAAGATAACCAGCCCGACTGGACGGGCGTACCGCCCTGCACCATCCATGCGGTCATGCTGTCGGCCGAACAGCGCATGCGCGAAGAATTGGCCAGGCATACGCTGGCCGACCTGGCGCAGCGGGTGGCCACGGTGACGCCGCAAACCTACCAGCGCGCCGTGGTGCATTGGCTGGACCAGCGCGCCGCCGGCAAGCGGCACGCCAGGGAAAGGGAAAACTGACACACCAGCCCGGGACAGGCGGGCGCTGGCGCACCGGCGGGAGCGGCGCAGGCCGTGGCACGCCGGGAGAGTACCGGCGTGGCTTGCCACCCGTCCGCGCCGGGCAGCGTCCCAGCCTTATTGCAGCGCTTCGGCCGGGCCGAAGAATTCGAAGCGGGTCTGCGCTTCCGGTACGCCCAGTTCGCGCAGGTGGGATTTCACGGCTTGCATGAATCCTTTCGGGCCGAGGAAATACGCATCGACGTCGCGGTTTTCCGGCAGCCAGGCGGCCAGTTGTTCCTTGCTCAGGTAGCCCGATGCGTGGGCCAGGCCGTCCTCGTCGCGTTCATACACATAATGACGGCGCAATTGCGGATGCACGCCGGCCAGGTGGTCGATGTGGCCGCGGAATGCGTGCACGCCTTTGTGGCGCGCCGCGTGGATGAAGTGCACGGGACGCAGCGTGCGCAGCGCAGCGCCCAGCATGGCCAGCGTCGGCGTGATGCCGACCCCGCCGCTGATAAGGACCAGCGGCTTGTCGCTGTGCCGCAGCACGAAATCGCCGGCCGGCGGGAACAGGTTCACGGCGTCGCCGACGTTGACGTGATTGTGCAGGTAATTCGACATCTTGCCGCCCGCCTCGCGCTTGACGCTGATGCGGTATGTTTCGCCATTGTGCAGGGCGGACAGCGAATAGTTGCGGCGCTGTTCCGCGCCATCGATGGTGGCCACCACCGTGGTGTACTGGCCAGGCTGGAACGCCAGCAATTTGCCGCCGTCGGCCGGGGCCAGCGTAAACGATGTGATTTCCTCGCTTTCCACCACCTTGCTGACCACCTTGAAGGCGCGCGCGCCGCGCCAGCCGCCATCGGCCGCCGCGCTGGCGTCATAAGCCTGCTGTTCGGCGCCGGCCAGGATGTCCGCCAGCTGGCCATACGCCGCGCCCCACGCTTCCAGCACCGCGTCGGTGGCGACCTCGGCGCCCAGCACTTCGCGGATCGCGCCCAACAGCGCCGCGCCGACCATCGGATAGTGTTCGCGCTGCACCTGCAGCGACACGTGCTTGTTGACAATGGTGCCTACCAGCGGGCCAAGCGCTTCGAGCCGGTCGATGTTCGAGGCGTACATCAAGATACTGTTGGCCAGCGCGCGCTGCTGCGTTCCGCCATGCTGGTGCGCCTGGTTGAAGAATGGCACCACCTGCGGATAGTCGCGGAACAGTTTCTGGTAAAAGTGGCGGGTCAGCGTTTCCCCGCCCTCTTTCAGGATTGGAACAGTGGCGGTGATGATGGCGCGGTGTTCTTGGGACAGCATGCGGTCAGCCTTTCTTGAAGGTTACGGAAATAGTTCTTAACGAATGTCAGTCTTGATTTGCGTCAACTATAACGGAATTTTCCTTAACATGCAAATGTTTTACATGTTTAAGAATTTAAAAAAACGCCCGGCGGGCGCACGTCTCCGGGCGGCGGTCACGGCCGCACTGCGCCGCGCACTTCCCCCACCAGCCAACCGAGCAATGCCGTGGCCGCGCCGCCGGCCGCCAGCTGGGCCACGACCATGGCCGGAACTTCGGCCAGCCGCAGCACGCCGGCTTCGCCCACTGCCTTGGCGATGGTCAGCGCCGGGTTCATGAATGCGGAAGATGAACTGAACCAGCAAGCCGCCATCACATAGGCCGACACCGCGAACGGCGCAATCACGGGACGGGCGCGCCCGCAGCCTATGAACACCGCCAAGAGGCCGAAGGTGGCGACGAATTCGCCGAGCCACTGGCCCATGCCGGCGTGGCGTGCTTGCGGAATGGCCAGCAAGTCCAGTCCATACATGCCATGCACCGCCGCCACGCCGGCCAGCGCACCGGCCAGTTGCGCCGCCAGGTAAGGCGCCACGCAGGCCGCGCGGAGCGTGCCGCGCCACGCTTCGGACAAGGTCAGCACGGGATTGAAATGCCCGCCGGAAATGCCGCCAAACGTGAGGATCAGCACCGCCAGGCCCATGCTCGACACCAGCGTCGTCACCAGTTGCGCCAGGGCCGCATCGCCACCGGCCAGACGCTGCGCGGCAATGCCGCAGCCGCTGGAGATCGCCAGCAGCAACGCCGTCCCTACACCCTCGGCCGCCATGCGTTTTGGAATGCCCATGCCCATTTCTCCAGTGAAAAGCGCGTACTGTAGGGCACACGGGCGCGGCAACTATCGGGGCCCGCCTATACCTGTTATCGCGCGCCGGCGGTGCCGAACATCCTGCAAATACGCGTGGGCCAGATGATGGCGCGGCCCTTGTCCGGGCGGCGCCATCGCGTGTCACGGATCCACGCCAACAAGATGTCGCCACTGGGACCGCCAGGCTGTTCGGCGTTCGAGCGTGGTCTGCGCCGCCGGCGTGGCCGCGCCGGGACATACCGTGGCGACAAAGGCAATGCTTGACATATGATAATGCAATTGTTTCAATGCCGGCATGTTGCTCTCCTCTCTCATCCATTACCTGGTTCTCCCACCCGCGAACTTCCTGCTGCTGGCGCTGGCCGGCCTGGCGCTGCGGCGCCGCTGGCCGCGCGCGGGAGCCGTGGCGTCGCGCGTGGCGCTCGGCGCGCTGCTGTTGCTCAGTACGCGTTTTGTCGCCAACAGCCTGCTGGCGCCGCTGGAACAGACACCGCCTATGACTGCGCAGGCGGCGGCCGGCGCCCAGGCCATCGTGGTGTTGACGGCCGGCGTGGCGCCGCAGGCGCCCGACTATGGCGGCGCCGATGCGCCGGACGCGCTGGCGCTGGCGCGCATGCGCTACGCCGCGAAGGTCCAGCACGAAACCGGCCTGCCGCTGCTGGCCACGGGGGGCCGGGTCGACGCGGCCCAGGCCAGCGCGCTGGCGGAAAGCATGGCCGATGCCCTGCGCAGGGACTTCCGCACGGAAGTGACATGGGTGGAAACCGCGTCCACCAACACGGCGGAAAACGCTTCCCGCTCGGCTGCCATCCTGCTGCCGCTGGGGATCAAGCGTATCGTGCTGGTGACCCACGCCATGCACATGGAGCGCGCGCAACACGTGTTCCAGACGGCAGGTTTCGAGGTGGTGCCGGCGCCGACCGCGTACCTGTCACGCGGCCCGTTTGGCGTGTTCCAGCTGCTGCCCAGCGCATCGGGCCTGTCGGCCAGCTACTACGCCATGTACGAATGGATCGGACTGGCCTGGTACCGGTTGCGCCATTGACCGGTCTCCACGGCGGCGCCGGCGCCCGCGGCGCGGGATGCCGCCCGATCGCGCCTGGCCGCGTCCGCGCCCGCAGGCGGCAATCGATGTGACGGTGACGGCCGCTAGGCGTGGTGGCTGCGCACCACCGCCAGCGCCGCGTCGAGCGCGTCATTGAGCGCGGTCAAGTCGATCGGCTTGGTGATGTAGCGGAACACGCCGGCGTCCAGCGCGGCATTGATATCGTTTTGCATGGCGTTGGCGGAAATTGCCACCACGGGAATGGCGGCCGTGGCGGGATCGGCGCGCAGGCGCCGCTGGACTTCCATGCCGCTGATATCCGGCAGGTTCATGTCCAGCAAGATCACGCTGGGCATGCTGGTGCGGATCAATTCCAGGCCGCGTTCGCCGTTGGTGGCGGTCAACAGCCGCACGTCGGGGCGGAACCGCAGCGCTTCTTCCACCAGGCGCAGGTTGGCCGGGTTGTCTTCCACATAGACCAGCATCGGTTGCGCGCCGTCTTCCTGGGGCCGCGCCGCCGGCGTGCCGGCCTGCGCGGCGTCGATCGCGGCTTGCGCGGCGTGCGGCGCATCGGTCAACGCCAGTTCGATGGAAAAGACACTGCCGGTGCCGGGCGAACTTGTCACTGAAATCGTGCCGCTCATCAACTCCACCAGGCGCCGGGTCACCACCAGGCCGATGCCGGTGCCCTCCTGGCCATTATGCTCCTGCCCCAACCTGTTGAACGGCTGGAACAGCGACTCGACCTGGTCGGCGCGCAATCCCTGCCCTGTATCCTGCACCGAGATGCGCACCCGTTCACCCATGACCAGGCAATCGACTACCACCACCCCCAGGTCGCGGTTGTATTTAATGGCGTTGGAAAGCAGGTTCAGCACTACCTGCTTCAGGCGCGTGCGGTCGGCCTGCACGTACAGGCCGGTATGGGCGGGGAAAATCAGGCGGATGCCGCGCTTGCCCGCCTGGGGCTCCATCATGATGTTGGTTTCAGTCAACAGTTCATCGAGCCCAACCGGTTCCATCGACAACGTGACCGCGCCCGACTCGATCTTCGACAAGTCGAGGATTTCATTGATCAACTCGAGCAGGTGCTTGCCGGACTTCTGGATATATCCCATGAATTCCTTGCGCTGTTCCGGCGTGACCGGCAAGGTGTCGTTGTCGAGCAACTGCGCAAAACCAAGGATGGCGTTCAGCGGCGTGCGCAATTCGTGCGACATGTTGGCCAGGAACCGGTCCTTGGCCTGGCTGGCGCGCTGCAATTGTTCACGCTGTTCGTGCAGGGTGGCTTCAATACGCTTGCGCTCGCTGATGTCGCGGATGGCACTCGACACCAGGGTTTCCCCTTCGGTTTCCAGCGGACTCAGGCTGATTTCCACGGGAAATTCCGTGCCATCGGCGCGCAAGCCATACAATTCCAGCCCCGCGCCCATGGAACGCGGCCGCGGCGAATGCACAAAGCCGCGCCGCATCTCCGGATGGCCATGGGCGAAGCGCCGCGGGATCAATACTTCGATTTTTTTACCGAGCAGGTCACGCCGGTGGTACCCAAACAGCTTTTCCGCCTGGGAATTGACCAGCACGATTTCGCCATCGGTGTTGACGATCACGATGGCATCCGGCGCCGATTCCAGCAAGCCGCGGAATTTCTGTTCCGCCTTGCGGCGGTCGCTGATGTCGCGGATCGCGCTCATCACCATGGCCCCGTCTTCCGTGTTGATGGGACTGAGCGAAATTTCCACAGGGAATTCCACCAAATCCTTGCGCACACCGTACAACTCCAGGCCGGCGCCCATGGTGCGGGTGCGCGGCTGCTGAAAATAATTCGAACGGTGCGCCACGTGGCTGCCCCGGAAGCGTTCCGGCAACAGCACTTCGATCGGCTGGCCACGCAATTCGCCGGCCGCATACCCGAACAGGCGCTCGGCCTGGGAATTGGCCAGCACGATCAGCCCGGTGGAGTTGGCAATGATAATGGCGTCGGGGGTGGATTCGAGCACATCGCGGAACCGCGCTTCGACCTGCTTGGCGTCGCGCATGGCTTTCAGGCGCGTGATGTCCTTCTTGCAGAACATCACGAATTCATTGCGCCCGCTGCTGTCGTACACGGTCTTGCTCGAGACGTCGACAAAGACGGTCGAACCGTTTTTCCGCCGCCGCAGGATTTCATAATCCCAGGCGCCGCCGCTGCGCTCGAGCGTCTGCACAAACGCGTTCCAGTCCTGCCCCGGCATGCCGATCAATTCATACAGCGGCTGCCCGGCGGCTTCGTCGGCGGTATAGCCGAACACCTGTTCCGCCCCTGGCGACCAGTGCACCACACCGCCGCGCCGGTTGCACACCACGACGGCGCCGGGCATCTGCTGCAACACCATCTGGTCGAATTCACTCGCCATAAATCCCTCTGCTGAATCAATGGTACGAGTATAGGGCCGCGCTCGCACCACCCACAAGCACGATCGCGTGCAACGCTGCACCGTGGCGGTGCGGCGCCGCCAGGCGCTCCGCTTCAGGCACGGCGGCGCGCATCGCGGCCTGCACCACGCGCGGGCTGGCATGGATCTTGTTTCATGATGGATACCGCGACTACCGGACCAGACCATGCGAGATTTTTATAACGAGATGCACGATGCGGTGAGCGGACAGCCGGTCCGCGAACATTACCGGGAGTTTTGCCACTGGCTGCAACAGCAGCCGCCGGAAACGCTGGCGCGCAAGCGCGCCGAAGCCGACCTGCTGTTCCGCCGGGTCGGCATCACATTCGCCGTCTATGGCGACGACGCCGGCACCGAACGGCTGATCCCGTTCGATATCATTCCCCGCATTATCCCGTCGGCTGAATGGGCACGGCTGGAAGCCGGGCTGGCGCAGCGCGTCAAGGCGCTCAACATGTTCATCCACGACATTTACCACGGCCAGGACATCATCCGCGCCGGCATCATCCCGCCCGAACAGATTTACCGCAATGCCCAGTACCGGCCCGAAATGCAGGGCATCGACGTGGCGTCCGATATCTATGCGCATATCGCGGGCGTGGACATCGTGCGCGCCGGCCAGGGCGAGTTTTACGTCCTGGAAGACAACTTGCGGGTGCCGTCCGGCGTATCCTACATGCTGGAAGACCGCAAGATGATGATGCGCCTGTTCCCGGAACTGTTCGCGCGCAACCGCATTGCGCCGGTCGACCACTACCCCGACCTGTTGCTGGACAACCTGCGTTCGGTGGCCCCGGTGGGCGTGGACGATCCCACCATCGTCGTCATGACGCCGGGCATGTACAACTCCGCGTACTTCGAGCACGCGTTCCTGGCCCAGCAAATGGGCGTCGAGCTGGTGGAAGGCAAGGACTTGTTCGTGTCCGATAACGCGGTGTACATGCGCACCACGCATGGCCCGCGGCGCGTGGACGTGATCTACCGCCGGCTCGACGACGACTTCCTCGATCCACTGGCGTTCCGCGCCGACTCCACGCTGGGCGTGCCGGGCCTGCTGTCGGTGTACCGCGCCGGCCGGGTGACCCTGGCCAACGCCATCGGCACCGGCGTGGCCGACGACAAGTCCATTTATCCGTACGTGCCGGACATGATCGAGTTTTATTTGGCCGAGCGGCCGATCCTCAACAACGTGCCCACCTGGCAGTGCCGCCGCAAGGAAGACCTCGACTACACGTTGGCGCATTTGCCGGAACTGGTGGTCAAGGAAGTGCACGGCGCCGGCGGCTACGGCATGCTGGTCGGCCCCGCCGCCAGCCGGGCCGAAATCGACGCCTTCCGCCAGCGCTTGCTGGCGCAGCCGGATGGCTACATCGCCCAGCCCACGCTGGCCCTGTCGAATTGCCCGACCTTCGTGGAGTCGGGCGTGGCGCCGCGCCACATTGATTTGCGTCCGTTCGTGCTGTCCGGCAAGACCGTGTCCATGGTGCCGGGCGGCCTGACCCGCGTCGCGTTGCAGGAGGGATCGCTGGTGGTCAACTCGTCGCAGGGCGGCGGCACCAAGGATACGTGGGTACTGGAAGGGAGCCTGACATGCTGAGCCGCACTGCCGACCATTTGTTCTGGATGGCCCGCTATACCGAGCGGGCGGAAAACACGGCGCGCATGCTGGACGTGCATGTGCAGGCCGCGATGCTGCCGCAGTCCGGCCACGACGCCGAGCGCAGCTGGCGCGCCCTGCTCGGCATCTCGGAATTGCAGCACGCTTACGATGGCCGCCACGGGGCCGTGGCGGCGCGCGACGTCATCGATTTCATGGCGCGCGATCCGTCGAATCCCTCCTCGATTGCCGCCTGCCTCAAGGAAGCGCGCGAAAACGCCCGCGCCGTGCGCGGCACGCTGACCACCGAAGTGTGGGAAATCAAGAACCAGACCTGGCTGGACTGGCACAAGCGCGTACCGCTGCTGGAGACCGATCCCAGCCAGGCCTTTGAATGGGTCAAATACCGTTCGCACCTGTCGCGCGGCGTGATCCAGAGCACCATGCTGCGCGACGATGCCGTGCATTTCATCCGCCTGGGCACGTTCCTGGAGCGCGCCGACAACACGGCGCGCATCCTGGACGTGAAATTCCACGGTTCGGGCGAATTCACGCAGCGCGACTATTATTACTGGGCCGCCCTGCTGCGCTCGGTGTCCGGCTTTGAAATCTACCGCAAGGTGTACCGCGACGTCATCACGCCCGAACGTATTGCCGAATTGCTGATGCTGCGGCCCGACATGCCGCGTTCACTGCTGGCCTGCATGGACGAAGTCGTCGCCAACCTGGCCCAGGTGCGCAACGACTTGTCCGGCGGCACCGAGCGCTATGCCGGGCGCCTGCATGCGCAGCTGCGGTTCGCCAACATCGACGACATCCTGCGGGACGGCCTGCACGATACGTTGACGCGCTTCCTGGCCGATATTTACGAGCTGGGCAACCGTATCAGCCGGGACTTCCTCGTTCCGCTGGCAGCCTAGGAGTCCCCATGCAATTATGGATACGGCATGAAACCGCTTATACCTATACCGCGCAGCAGGCCTACAGCATCCAGCAGCTGCTGTTGACGCCGCGCCTGGAGCCGCAGCAGCGCGTGCTGTCCTGGCAGATCAGCGCGGCCGGCCAGCTGCACGGCTATACCGATGCGCACGGCAACCTGTCGCACATGCTGACCCTGAACGCGCCCCACCAGGCGCTGACCATCGTGGCGTCCGGCGTGGTCGAGACCAGCGCCCCGCCCGGCGGACGGATCGGTGGCGCCAGCCTGCCGCCGCTGGTGTATACCATGCCAACCGCTTTGACGGCTCCCAGCCCGGCCATTGTCGACTTGGCGCGCCGCGCCGTTGCCGCGCCCGGCGCCCTGCCGTCCAGCGCCGACGCGATGCGGCTGGCGCAGGCCGTGGCCGCCGCCGTGCACTACCAGGCCGGCAGCACCGTGGTCGGCACGCCGGCCGCGTCCGCGCTGGAACTGGGCGCCGGGGTGTGCCAGGACCATGCGCACGTGTTCCTGGCCTGCTGCCATGCCCTGGGCTGGCCGGCGCGCTACGTGTCGGGCTATATCGATCCGGGCAGCACCGGCCACGCGGCCAGCCATGCCTGGGTCGATGCCTGGACCGACGATGGCGGCGACGCGGGCTGGGTGGCGCTCGACGTGACCCATGGGCGCCTGATGACGGACGGATATTGCCGCCTGGCGGTGGGCCGCGACTATGAAGCCGCGGCGCCGGTGCGCGGCGTGCGGCGCGGCGGCGGTGGCGAGACCCTGGCAGCCACTGTCCAGGTGGCGCAGCAGTGATGCGCGGCCGGCCGCCGCGCGCGCTGCATTACAATGGCGCCTCCTGAACCCGATCCGGAATTTTCCATAATGACTTATTGCGTAGCAATGCGGCTCGATGAGGGCCTGGTATTCCTCAGCGATTCCCGTACCAATGCCGGCGTGGACCAGGTCAGCACGGCGCGCAAGATGCAGGTGTATGAAGTGCCGGGCGAACGCATGATGGTCTTGATGACGGCGGGGAACCTCTCGATTTCACAGTCGGTGCGCGAGCTGCTGGCCACCCATGTCGGCGACCATGGCCACACCATCTGGACCGCGCCTGGCATGTATGAGGCGGCGCGCCTGGTCGGTGACGTGATCCGCCTGGTGCATGCGCGCGACGCACAGGCGCTGGCGGGATTCGGCATTGATTTCAACGTCAGCATGATCTTCGGCGGCCAGATCCGCGGCGAACGATGCCGCCTGTTCCAGGTATATGCGGCCGGCAACTTCATTGAATCGCACAATGAAACCACTTATTTCCAGATCGGCGAAGCCAAGTACGGCAAGCCCATCATTGACCGCGTGATCACGCCGGCCACGCCACTGGACGAGGCGGCCAAGTGCGCGCTGATTTCCATGGATTCGACCTTGCGCTCGAACGTGTCCGTGGGATTGCCGCTGGACTTGCTGGTGTACCGCGCCAATGCACTGGCCGTCACCCAGTTTGCCACCATCGATGAAAACAACCAGTACTTCCGCATGATCCGCAGTACGTGGGGCCAGCAACTCAAAGCCATCTTTGAAGGCATTGCCGGACCGGTGTGGAACGCCGCGCCCGACACCGCCGGCAACGTCCTGTCCTCGGCCAGCGCCCGCAGCGAACCCATGCGGGCTGCCCTCCCCTCCGACCTGCAACCGGCCGCCCTCCCCGCCGCACCGATCCAGACCCTGGCCCAGCAATTCCGCGACGGGCAGCAGTAAAGCAATCCGGCCTGCGCGTGGTTGCCCCGGCGGCTGCGCACTGCCTCGGCCTGGCGGCCGGGGTTCGGGCCAAGAAACGACATGTTCGTTAATTGCAAATTATTTGTTGGCAGCGTGTGCAAGATTATTCATATATTCAATATTGATCTTGAATTTCTTTTGACATGATTAATAATAGCTAAATGCCTATTCCGTCAGCTCTACCGTGCGGCCTTGCTGGTAACGAATCATTACAATTGCTGACTGTTCAAGTTCCGGGGCATGCTGGATACTCCACCGTGGCAAAAATGGCGCCCGCTTCCCTTACCGGATACGGGTGATTGCTGTGCACCGCATCAAATAGCAAATAAACAAAACTTCTGTTGTGGTGCGGTAATAAGTGGTAAGATGGCATCGGCAGTCTCGCAGCAAGAAATTCGAATAAAGGCAAACTTTACGATGGAATTATTCAACAAATCCGGCGTTTTGGTCGCTGCGGTGCTGGTTACCGTGGGCGTGCTGATCGGCGCACAGGCCAAGGATGACATGGTCCCGCCTCCCAGCGTCATCGAAGCGACGGCGGTGAAGATGAATAAGGAAGGTAATTTTGTTGCGGAGCGGCGCGTGCGGGAATGGGCTGAACAGGGTTCGGCGGTGGCACAGCGCGAACTGGCCCTGCACTACCGGCGCGACCAGTCGCGCCGCGCCGAGGCCTTGCAATTACTCGAAGAAGCCGCCCGCGCCGGCGACAACCAGGCGGCCTTGCAACTTGCGCAACTGCGCGAGGTGGAACGCAATGGCAGCATGGATGGCATGAAGGAAACCGCGGCTTCCAACACGGGTACGCATACCTGGTCCCGATACTGACCGCCGGGCTGGCCGCATGGACAGGCTGCGCGCATTGGAAGTGTTTGTTGAAGTCGTGCGCAAGGAGGGATTTGCGCGCGCCGCCGACGCGCTGGACACCTCCCCCGCCAACGTCACCCGCTACGTCAGCGAACTCGAAACCCACCTGCAAACCCGGCTGCTGAACCGCAGTTCGCGCCGCATGTCGCTCACGCCGAGCGGCGAGACGCTGTTCGACCGCGCCCGCGCCATCCTCGACGAAGTGGCGGAAACCGAAGCGCTGGTCTCGTCGGCCGCCATCCAGCCGCGCGGCGTGTTGCGCATCAATGCGCCGCTGAGTTTCGGGGTACTGCACCTGGCGCCGCTGTGGCCGCGTTTCATGGAGCGCTATCCGGACGTGCAGCTGGACATTTCACTGACCGACCGCGTGGTCGACCTGGTCGACGAAGGCTACGACATGGCGGTGCGCATTTCGCGCGCCGGCGCGGCCACCGTCGTGGCGCGCAAGCTGGCGGTGTGCCGCAGCGTGCTGTGCGCGGCGCCGTCGTACCTGGCCCGCCGCGGCGCGCCCGCCTCGCCGGCCGACCTGGCGCACCACGATTGCATCGGCTACAGCTATCACAGCACCGGCTCGTGGCTGCTGCAGGACAGCGGCGGCGCCCAGCACCCGGTCAAGCCGCGCTTCATCCTGCACACCAATAACGGCGACACCGCGCGCGCAGTGGCGTTGGGCGGCCAGGGCATCATAGCGCAGCCTACCTTCCTGATCGGCGACGATGTACGCGGCGGCAGGCTGGCGCCGGTGCTGCCCGGCTATACGCTGCCCGAGATCGATATCCAGGCGGTGTATCCCAGCCGCCGCCATGTCAGCGCGCGCGTGCGCGTAATGGTGGATTTCCTGGCCGAGGCGTTCAGCGGCACGCCGGCCTGGGACCGCGCGCTAGCCGCGGCGTGATCCGTGCGTGAACGCGGGCGCATTGCGCCAGCACAAAAGCCGTTCGCCTCCCGCGCCTACCCTGAAGCAACCAATTGCCAGGGAGAGCGCCATGTCTTTACACCACCACCCGCAACACCATTGGACTGTACGATCGGTCCGCTATCTGACACGCCTTCCGCGTGCCCTCTTGCCCGAAGCGCGAACCGGCCTTGTAACTGACCGTGCAAGCGGCCATGCAAGTGCTGCTGTAACTGGCCCTGTAACTTGCCCTGTAACTGCGCCTGTAACTGCGCCTGTATCTGCCCCTGTATCTGCCCCTGTATCTGCCCCTGTATCTGCCCCTGTAACTGCCACTGTAAGCGACTCTGTCATTGGCCCGGTAACCGGCGGGGCGACTGGCACTGCAGCCGGCCATCCACAGGGCTATCCACAGGGCTATCCAAAGGTAAAGGGCCGGCGGCCGCCCCGCCGCCTGGGTCCCGGCCTGCTGGCCGCCGCATTGGCCGCCGCGATGCTTGCCGCCGGCTGCAGCCCTGAAGCCGGCACGGCCGGCCTACTGGCGTCCGCCCAGCGGCGCCAACAGGCCGGCGACATCCCAGGAGCGGTCATCGACCTGAAAAACGTGTTGCAACGTTTGCCTGGCCAGGCCGGGGCGCGGCTGCGGCTGGGCGACATCTACCTGGACAGCGGCGATGTCCTGTCGGCGGAAAAGGAATTCCGCCGCGCCCGCGACGCCGGCGCCGCCCCGGCGGCGGTCTTGCCGCGCCTGGCCCAGGCGCTGTTGCTGCAGCAGCGCTACGAACAAGTGTTGACGGAATTGCCGGACGACGCGGCGCTGGAAGGCGCGGCGCTGGCCGACGTCCGCACCCTGCGCGCCTATGCGCTGCTGGGCCTGCGGCGCGGCATCGACGCCGCACGCCTGTTCAACGAGGTGGCCGCCACCGCGCCGGACCATGCGATGGCGCAACTGGGGCTGGCCCGCATGGCCCTGCAGGCCGGCGCGGCCGAACAGGCGGCCGGCCTGGTCGACGCCGTGCTGGCGCGCAATGCCGCCGACACGGAAGCGCTGCGCCTGCGTGGCGACCTGTTCCGCCGCGCAGGCAAACCGGCAGAGGCACTGGACTGTTACCGCAAGGTCATCCACCTCCGTCCCGGCAACCTGCTGGCCCGTCTGGACGCGGCTACCGTCCTGGCCGCGCTAGGCAATATGGCCGACGCGAACACGGAACTGGCTGCGGCGGCGCGCCTGGCGCCATCGAGCCCCGCGGTCATCTATACGCAGGCGCTGCTGGCCGCGCAGCAGGACAATCTGCCGGCGGCGCTGGAGCGTGTACAACTGATCCTCAAGTCGGCCCCGGACCATGCCCCGTCGAACCTGCTGGCGGCCAACCTGTACTTTGCGCAAGACCGGCTGCCGCAAGCGGCGCAACACGTGCAGCGCTTTCTTGCCAGCCAGCCCGGCAACGTGGCCGGCGCCAAGCTTGCGGCCGCCATCGCCATGCGCGAAGGCAGGCCGCACGACGCCGTGGCGCTGCTGGAACCGCTGCTGGACCAATACAGCGGCGACGCCGACCTGCAGGCCGCGGCCGGCGAGGCATACATGCGCGTGCAAGCGTATGCCAGGGCGTCGGCCTGCTTCGACAAGGCCGCCGCCCTGGCGCCGCCGGGCGCGGCGCTGCACACGTCACAGGCCGTGACCCAGCTCGGCCTGGGCGACAATGAGCGGGCCGTGTCAGCGCTGGAACTGGCGCTGCAGGCGCGCGGCGGCGCCGACAGCATCCGGCAGCGCGCGGGCGCCCTGCTGGTGGTTGCCCACCTGCGCGCCGGCGCCTACGACCAGGCGCTCGACGCCGTGCACGCGCTGGAACGGCAGCACGACAATCCCGCGCTGCAAAACCTCAAGGGCGGCGTCCTGCTGGCGCGCAAGGACCCCGATGGCGCGCGCCGGGCCTTCGACGCGGCGCTGGCACTGCTGCCGGGCTACCTGCCGGCGCTGCACAATCTCGCTCAGCTCGACCGGCTGGCGGGCCGCCCCGCACAGGCGCGCCAGCGCTTTGAGGCCGCGCTGGCGCGCGACCCCAACAATACCGAACTCATGGTCGCGCTGGCGGCGCTGGCGGCGGACCAGGGCAATGCGCAAGCCGCGCAGGGCTGGCTGGAACGCGCACACCGCGCGGCGCCCGATGCGCTGGCACCGGCCCTGCAACTGGCCGCGCTGTACCTGGAAACCGGGGCCCATGCGCGCGCCCTGGGTCTCGCGCAAAAACTGCAGGCCGCCCATCCGGCCAGCGATGACGCGCTGGCCCTGCTGGCGCGCTGCCGCGCGGCTGCCGGCGATCCCGAAGGGGCGCTGGAAAGCTATGTCGACCTGGCCAGCCGCCGGCCGGACAACGTGGCGGTGCTGGTGCAACTGGCCGGCGCCCACATGGCGCTGGACCGTCCGCGCGATGCGCTCGGCCCCTTGCGCAAGGCATTGACACTGGCGCCAGACCACGGCCCGGCGCTGGCGGCCGCCGTACGCCTGCTGGCTGACTTGCGCGAATGGGACCAGGCCATGTCCCTGGCCCGGGCGGCACAGGCGCGCTCCGCCTCGGCCACGCTCGGGCGGCAGCTGGAAGGCGACGTCGCCATGGCGCGCGGACAGGCCGCCCAGGCGCTGCCGCTGTACCGGCGGGCGTTTGACGATGCGCCGTCCGGCCCGCTGGCGATTGCGCTGCACCGCGCGCTGGACGCTACCGGCCAACGCGTCGAGGCCGCCCGGCACATCGGGCGCTGGCTGGACGGGCACCCGGGCGACGTCCCCACCCGGCTGTACCTGGCCAGCACCCTGCTGGCCGGCGGCGACGCGCGCGCGGCCATCCCCCACTATGAACAGGTGCTGGCGGCGCAACCGCGCCACGTCGTCGCGCTCAACGACCTGGCCTGGAGCTACCAGTCGGCCGGCGATGCGCGTGCACTGTCCCTGGCGGAACAAGCCCATGCGCTGGCGCCGGACAACCCGGCCGTGGCCGATACACTGGGCTGGATACTGGACCGGCGCGGCCACTCGCAGCGCGCCGTGGCCGTGCTGAAAAAAGCCGCGGAAACCGCGCCGCGTGCCGGTGACATCCGCCTGCATTACGCGGGGGCGCTGGCGCACGCCGGCCAGCGCGCCGAAGCACGCCGCCAGCTCGAACGCCTGCAGGCCGACGCCGGCTATGCGCGCCAGGACGAGGTCCGGGCGCTGCTGGCGGCGCTGTGAGCGGCGCCAAACCGAGCGGCGCGCAGCGCTGTCAACGCCGACCGGCCCCGGGCCTGCGCACCCCACGGCGGCGGCGCCGCGAAAAGCGCGCCTCCCGGCAAGTCCGCCCGCGAGGTCGCGGCAACGCGCCGGGCGACGCCGGCCGCCGCCCACGCGCCCGGCTTCCTGCTGGCCAGGCCCGTTCAAGGCCATCCTGCCGGGGGCCGGACGCGGCGCGGCCGGGGCGCTAGGGCGGCGGCACACCGCCCGGCACCGGCTGGTAGCGTCCCCGCGCGAGGAGATCGAGCGGATCCAGCGCGGCCTTGATGCGGGCGGCGGTGCGCCAGAAACTGTCGGCGCCCGGATCGAGCGCCGCCATCGATTGCAGGCCCACGCGGTAAGGCAGGTAGCCTGCCGCCATCAGCGCGTCGAACAGGCCGTGGTAGCAGGCGTGCGCATCGGCGCTTTCCGCCAGGTCATCCTTGTCGTACGCTACCGTCAAGACGCCGCCCAGCGCGCGCTCCGTGATCATGCTGAACGTCGCGAACAGGTCCATCCGGTAGCGCTGGAAAAACGGTTGCGCCAGCGCCATGACCGCGTGCAGGTCGGCGCCGCGCGCGGGCAGCACCGGCGACAGCCACAGCAGTCCGCAATTGTCGCGCGCAGGATCGGCGCCGGCCGGGAAGCCGGGCGGCAAGCCGCCGCGCCTGCGCCAGTAGGCGCCCGCCAGGAAGCGCCCGTCCGGTATGCCGCGGTTCATGTTCAGCAGCGAACGGCCCAGCGCCACCCGCGCCGCCAGCTTGCGTCCCGCCAGATTGGCGCCCAGCAGCGTGGCCGCGCGCGCCGCCAGCGCCAATTGCCGCTCGCCGATGAAGCGCGGCGCCAGGCGCAGCGGCGCCAGGGCGCGCCGCAACGCGTGGCGCGCCGCGCCCACCTGCCGCGTGCTGCCGTACAAGGCGCCCGAGACAGTCCACGGCGCAATGCCGGCTTCCCGGCACAGCGATGTCCGCAAGTCCGGCGGCAGGGGCCGCGCATTGCCGGCCGCGGCGCGCGGATACGTCATCCCGCCCGACAACACCCGCAGATCGTTGCCGATATGGATGACCGAGCGTAAGGTGCCATCCATGCGCAGCGGTCGCAGCGCATCAACCACGGCGCCCGCCGCATCGTGCGCCGGCACCGCGCACAGGAAATGCCCGAGCACCGGCGCCTGCGGCATCAGCCACAGGCCCACGCTGGTGACGATGCCCATGGCCGATTGCGTGAACAGGCCATCGATCCATGGCCCCAGCCCGTACGGGAACACGCGCGCGGCGCGCGCGTTGGGATAGTGCGTATAGCCGGTGCCCAGCACTTCGCCGCTGGCCAGCACGACTTCCATCCCGCACACGTGCTGCAGCCGGTTGCCGTAGGGGGAATGGCCGAAGCCGCGCTCCAGGATATTGCCAACCAGGCTGGTGTCGGGCCCGGCGCCGGTGCAGTCCATCCAGAACGGCCATTGCTGTTCGGCCAGGTATTGCGACAACTGGCCCTGGGTGACGCCGGGCTCCACCACCACATAACCCAGCTCGCGGTCGCCATCGCTGATGCGGCGCATGCGCGACATATCGACGATGACCTGGCCGGGCTGCACCGCGCATGCATCGCCGTAGCCCCAGTTCCTGCCGGTGCTGACCGGATACAGCGGCGTGCGGTGGGCGGCGGCGATGCGCACCAGGTCCACCACGTCGCCCCGGCTGCCGGGCAGCAGGATGGCGGCCGGCGGCGCGGGCCATGACCCGGTACTGCTGGCGTACGTGTGCAGGGTGGCCGGATCCGCCAGCACGTGCGCCTCACCGAGCCGCGCGCGCCAGTGCGCCAGCGCCGCCTGGATGCCAACCGGCGCGCTCATCCGCGCCCCCGCATCAGGCGCGCGGTGATGCCGGCCTCGTCTTCGATGGGGAAGAAAAACGGGTAAAACGAACGCACGCCGCCATGCTGCTCCATCAAGCCGCCATACTGGCTGATCTGCGCCGTCATATAGTCGAGGTCGAGACGCAGCAGCACGGCCGGCGCCCCCACCCGCGAGCACGTGCGCTGCGTGCCGCACAGGCTGAAACCGAGCATGCGGCGATAAAACATCACGTGGCGCGGATTGACTTCGATCACATAATCGGTATGGCCGTGGATGTGGTGGGCATACAGGTAGGAAATATGGATCAGTCCGGCGAAGACACGGCGCGATGCGCCCTTGTCCATGGCCAGCCGCGACGGTTCGCACAGGCGCCGGCCCTGGCCGCGCAAGTGATCGAGTTCGTGACGGAAATTTTCATCGGCGGGCAAGCCGAGCGCCGGGTCGTCCAGGCACAGCGACATGGTGCCGACCGTGACCCCGCCGGTTTCCCCGTACAGCGTGATGCGGTTGGGCGCATGGACCGCATGCGGGTCCAGGTCATAGCCGCGCCAGCCATACATTTTCTTCAGCAACAGGCTGGCCGCTTCGCGCTCGCGGCGGGAATTGGCCAGCCGCAGGTGAAAGATCTGGCGGTCGATTTCATGGTCTTCGGCCGGGTCATGCGCGCCTTCGCCAATGACGAGTTCGCGCATGCCGGGCCGGTCTGAAAATGAGATTAGGGTGTCGTCGTCCACATGGCCTCCTGAAAGGTTCAGGCAGCTTGGACACGCGGCTTTCAATAAAGTTCCCGCATTTGTGCGCTACCGGCCGGCACTGTCGCCATTTTTCGCAAACCGTGGCCGCGCAATCGAAATCCGTTCCTAACCCATTGATTCCGCTTCTGTTTTTAGGCGCGCACGGATACTGCAATAGAGGAGACACCGCATCCGTGCGGTCTACCCACGAAAGGAGCAGCACGCCATGAAAACCCCGAAAATCCTGCTGGCCGCAGCCGCCGCCCTCGCCGTCGCCGGCCCTGCCGGCGCCTCCACCTTCGCGTCCGCCATCCTGGACATCACGAACTTCAAACTACTGCATTCGTCCGGCGCCGATTACACTGTCGGGAATTTTTCCACGCTGGCCGGCACCAATGACGCCCACGCCACCGCGCAACTGAATGGCGTGTTCGCCAACGGCGCCGATTCGCGCAGTATCCTGGCCGCGACACCGCCCAATATCGCGCAGCAATGCCTGGGCGCCTGCTTCCCGATCGCCGCCGACACGTTCACGCCGATCGGCGGCCTGCCTCCAATCACCAGTACCTACGGCCACGCGGACCAGAAACTGTCGGGGGCGTCCATCATGATCGGCGCCACCCCGGCCGGCGCCCATGCATCGACCCGCGCCGACGCTTCCACGGCCGTCAACGCGGTCGCGTCCGGCAACTCCGACGTCGGCACGTCGACCACGTTCCGCTTCGTGATGGCCACGTCCGACACCATGACCGTGTCGTTCATGGGCAACCCGTACACGCGCGCCATGGTGACGCCAGGCTCGGGCCCGGTATCGAACGCCAATGCCCGGCTGTCGTGGTCGATCAACATCCTCAATGTCACCACCGGCATGACCGAACTTGCCTATGCTCCCAGCCAGCTGAATGCCGACAGTATTCGCAGCGCCACCCATGCGGCGGCGGCCGACCTGATCTATGCGCCGGGCGCCAGCCTGTTTTCCGCCACCACCGGGATGCTAATGGCGGGCAATGAATACCAGATCACGATCCAGCATAACTCGCTGGCCAATACACTGCAGGCCGTACCGGAGCCGGCCTCGCTGGCGATCCTGGCGACAGGCCTTTTGGGCATGGGCTTCCTGGGCCGCCGGCGCCGCAGCTGAATCCGTACGGCAAGGCTTGATGCCGCTCAACCCCGGGGGCACTCGGGGCCCGGGCGGCATGGCGCCGTTCCTATAATCGAACCACGGGCCGGCCGCACCAGGCCTTCATCGCGGGATCGGATTGGCGGGAACGATATGGACGAACTCATGCACCAGCTGCATATGGCGGCGCACTGTGTGTGGAAGTACCGCTGGCGCGCCCTCGCGGCTGCCTGGATCAGCGCGCTGGCAGGCTGGTCGAGCGTGGCCATGCTGCCCAACGAATACCAGACGTCGGCGCGCGTCTTCGTCGATACGCAGGGCATCCTGAAGCCGCTGCTGTCGGGCATGACGAGCGTCCCCAACGTCGAACAACAGGTGGCCATCATGAGCCGCACGTTGCTGAGCCGTCCGAACATCGAGCGCGTGATGCGCATGGTCGACCTGGACTTGCGGCAGGCCACGGCGCGCGAACACGAAATGCGCATGGAAGAGTTGCTGAGCCGCATCCGGATCGCCGGCACCGGCAGCTACGACATCTACACCATCACTTACAACGACCGCGATCCGCGCCTGGTGCGCGACGTGGTGCAATCGCTGCTGGCGATCTTTGTCGAAGGCAGTTTCCGGGGCAAGAAAGGCGAGTCGGAAAAAGCCGTGCAATTCATTGACGAGCAGATCAGCGCCTACGAACAAAAACTGCAGGCCGCGGAAAATTCCGTCAAGGACTTCAAATTGCGGCACAACGCGGCGCTGCCGCGCCCGGGCCAGGATTACGGCGCCCAGCTGGCGCAATCCGTGGACGCGCTCAACACCGCCCGGCTCGACCTGCTGGAAGCCGAACAGGCCCGCGAAGCCATCCGCCGGCAAATGCCGGGCGCGGCGTACAGCGCATCGGTTCCGCCGGCAGAGGACCGGCCGGCTGAGGGCGAAGTCGACGATCCTGAACTCGACGCCCGCATCGCCGCCGTGCAAAAGAGCCTGGACGCGCTGGAAATGCAATACACCGCACTGCATCCCGACGTGCTGGCGGCGCGCCGCCTGCTTGCCCAGCTGGAACAGCGCAAGGCGGTCGGCGCCGGGGGCATGTCTCCAACGGCGGATCCGGGGCGGCGCTATAGCCCGATGTTGCAGCAAATAAAGGTCGCGCTGACGGAAGCCGACGCAAAGGTCGCGGCCATGCGCGTGCGCGTACGGGAGCTGGGCGTGCGCCACGCGCGGCTTGAAGCACAGAGCAAGGCCGTGCCGGAACTGGAATCGCAACTGGCGCAATTGAACCGGGATTACCAGATCAACAAGGAAAATTATGAAAAACTGATTAGCAAGCGCGAAGCCGCAAAATTGTCGGGCAACCTCAGTTCGACGCAGGAAATGATGAATTTCAGAATAATCGATCCGCCCACGCTGCCGGCACGTCCTGTCGGCCCCAACCGTTTTCTGCTCAACAGCGCAGTCTTGCTGCTGGCCCTGGCGGCAGGCTGGCTGACCGCGGCGGCGGCCAGCCGCAGCCGCCCGGTGTTCGGCAGCCTGCGCGAACTGCGCGACTATACCGGCTTGCAAGTGATCGGCATGGTCGCGATGCACTGGACCGTAGCGCAACGCCAGGCGCAAAAGCGCAGCCGTGCCGGTTTTGGCGCCATGCTGGCGGCCCTGCTGCTGTGCTATGGCGTCTTGACCGCCCACACGCTGGCTACCGACGGCACCCTGCCGCGCCCACTGGCCTTGCAATGACTGAACCGCCCGCCATGCGCCCCGACCAGCCGCCAAGGATCCTGCCACACGCAGCGGCCCCGGAACCGTGCCGCGCCGCCGTGGCCGAGGAATTCCGCATCATCAAGCGCCCACTGCTGCGCAAGCTGCGCGAGAGTGGCGCAAGCGGCGCACCGCACAGCAACCTCATCGCCGTCACCAGCGCACTGCCAGGCGAAGGCAAGAGCTTTTGCGCCGCCAATCTCGCACTCAGCATGGCAATGGAGCGCGATACCACGGTGTTGCTGGTCGACGCGCATGTGGCCCATCCCACCCTGCCTGCGCTGCTGGGCCTGCCCGACAGTCCCGGGCTGCTCGACCTGCTGCTGGACGATACGCTGAGCGTGGCCGACGTGATCGTCAAGGCCGGGATACCGGCGCTCAGTGTGCTGCCCGCCGGTAACGCCAGTGCGCATGCCGCGGAATTGCTGGCCAGCCGCGACATGGAACGCCTGTTGCAGGAATTGGCGTCGCGCTACGCGGACCGCGTAATCATTTTCGATACGGCGCCACTGCTGGTGACCACGGAAGCCAGCGTACTCGCATCGCAAATGGGCCAGGTCGTGCTGGTGGTCGATGCGCAAGCGACCACCCGCGCTTGCCTGGGCGAAGCGCTGCGGCATCTCGAACACTGCGCACACATCCACCTGGTCTACAACAAGGCGCACCAGCGCCCCAGCCGCCCGGCGCGGCCCCCTAACAGCCGCGATCCGGGCCCGGCCGATGGCCCGGCCTGGGAGTTGTTCCATCCTGTCCGCCAGGAGGCCGCTTCGAAATGACGACAGCCAGGCACAGTGCCGCGGACTATGCGCCGGCACGCCAAGGCGCCGCCGCAACGCCGTGGGCGTGTTGACATGACGTCCCAGCGCAGCGGCGTGCTGGACCGGCTAGAACGGCAAAGCCCAGCCAACCCGATTCCACCACGGATCACCGCAAGGAGAGGCCATGGACATTCCCACCACCACGCAAATTCCCCTACAGGCGGACGCAAGCGCAGCCAGCGGGATTCCGCCGCTGATCATCCATATCACTGATACGCTGGACCGTGATACCGATGACAACCTGCTGAGCTTGCTCCACCAGATGCCGCCAGGCCGCTACCGCCACGTCATCCTGGGTTGGCGCCGGCGCGCCATGTGGGAATTGCGGCACTGCGGCCACGTGGCGCAATGGGTGCACATGGCGGCCAGCACCGGCGGGTTCCCGCCAGACGGCGGCCTGCCCGCGGTGCGCCTGTTCCGCCGGTTGCGCTATTTGCGGCCGGCACTGATCCATACACACAGCACCGCCTTGCAATGGCTGGCCGCACTGGCCGGGGTGCCGCTGCGGCTTGACGGCGCCAGCGCCAGCGAGTGCGCGCCCCGGCGGCGCGGCTTGCGCAGCTGGCTGGGCCGCCTGCTGACGCCGGCGCCACCGCCGCGCGCCCACGCGGCGGTCGATTGCGCGCATTTTCACCCGCGTCTGGGCCCGCCGGCAGCGCTGGGGCCGGCCGGCTTCATTTGTGAAGGCGCATGCGTGATAGCCAGTGCAGGACCGATCGACGCGGCACACGTGCTGCTGGTGGAGGCATTCCTGCAACTGCTGGCCATGCATGGCGCGGCAACCCCGCTGCGCCTGTTGCTGGTCGGTGACGGTCCGCAGCGTTCCGCCTGCAAGGCGCGGCTGGCGGCTGCCGGGGCCGGTGAACTGGCCTGGCTGCCGGGCCAGCGCGACGATGTGGCCCGCCTGCTGCGCCTGGCCGACATTTATGCCGCACCCGGCTGCACACCGCAATCCGCCACCCACGTGCTGCAGGCGATGGCGACCGGCTTGCCCGTGGTGGCCAGCCAGGGCGGCGCGCACGGTTGGCTGGTACAGAGCGACTGGACCGGCCAACTGGTTCCGCAAGGCGACCCGGCCATCCTGGCCGAAGCCTTGGCCGACTATGTGCGGATTGCCGGGATGGCGCGCCGCCACGGCATGCGCGGCCGCCGCCAAGTGCTGCGCCACCATAGCCTGGCCACAGTGGCGCAGCGTTACACGCAGCTGTATGACCGTCTGCTGCAACGAGGCGGCCTGGCAAATCCAGGGCGCCACCCGGACGACGCCTGATTGCCGCCATGCCGCGGCCGGCCGCCGCGCCGCCGCCGCGACCGGCCCATTGCGCCACTTCGCGCCCGCGGTACAGGGGATGAAAGCTCGCCGCGCCCGTTCATCGTCACGGCGTTGCGCGCCGGGCGGATCGCCGGCAACGGACACGAAGCCGATCCGCGCCGCCGGCCAGCACATACCCGTAGACCGGATGGTGCACCAGTTCGTTGCAGTGCGGTTGCTCATGCCTGGCCAGGCTGGCGCCGGGCCCTGCGCCGCTCCACCGTGCCGGTTTCCCTTAACGTATCCCGTGGTGGTTCATCAAGTCATACAGCGTGGGCCGGCTAATGCCCAGCAATTCGGCCGCGCGCAGGATATTGCCGTCGACCCTGCCCAGCGCTTTTACCATGACCCGGTATTCCGCCGCGTCGCGCGCCTGCCGCAGATTGACGTTGTCATCCACCGGGCCGCACGGTGTCTGCAGGCCGAGGTCGTCCAGCATGATCAGCGGGCCCTCCGCCATGATGACCGCGCGGCGCACGCAGTTTTCCAGTTCCCGCACATTGCCCGGCCACGGGTAAG
>CBIHOX010000012.1:0-67379 GCA_966211685.1 uncultured Pseudoduganella sp. | reverse complement strand
GGAAGCGGCTGTGGTACGCGTTGACGTTTTGAACGTGCAGCGCGCCCCGAACGCGCACCCCGGCGCTCACATTCACGGCTTCATGGCTGAACCTGGCTTCCATGGCGAAGGCCCGGTAGGCTGCATTGGCGTCGGTCACCAGAAAAATGTCGGGATCGAGCGCGGGCCGCAGGCACTGGTGCAGGGCGCGTTTGGTCAGCGCGCCGCGTCCTGTCACGAAATCCAGGGTGCGGCCGTTGCGGTCGCGCGCCACCAGGATGCAGGCCTGTTCATGCGAGATGCCGCGCAATTGCGCGTGGCCGCCCCGGCGGCGCGGCGGACGGTCCAGGTGGCGAGATCCCTTCTTTGATTCCAGCAAGAACAGCTCGTCAGCCTCGACAATGCCATGCAACAGCGGCGCACGGTCGGTCTTCGGCAGGCTGAGGAAGCGGTGGCGCCAGCGGAACGTGGTGTTGCGGTGCACGCCGAGTGTGATGGCGGCACGGCGCACCGATTGCGAGTCCAGCAGGCTGTCCAGGTAGCGCAGCCACTTTTCCTTGTGGTGCAGGTGCGCCAGCGGCGTACCGGTCAGGGTATTGAAGGTTTTGCCGCACTGGCGGCAGCGGTAGCGCTGCAGGCCGCTTTCGCGGCCGTGCTTGTACCAGTGGCGGGCGCCACAGCGCGGGCAGCACAGTTTGGCATGGGCCGCCTGGTCCAGCAGCCGGCCCACCTGTTGCCGGGATACGCACACCCTCCTGAACACTTCACAACCCCGGCAGACATGCCTGGTCGGAGGCAACGTCCGCCAAAACATTGCTGATTTGCTGGCTAAGGCCGACATGGCTGATGCGGCGGAACTCGATTTGACCGCCATCCCCCAGCAAGATCACCCCCTCCCGAATTCATGATTCACCAAGTTTATTTGATTTAATAAAAACACAATAAGTTATTTTTCAGTATCATTTATTCGAACAAATTACATAAAATAAACATCCATCAATATTTTTGTGTCATGTGTTATAAAAAAATAATTCCAAAAAATTAAAAAATTCCTTGTTTCCAAGGTTAAATTTCTGATAAAGTTCGACCCGCCAAAAAGTTGCCAAAAAGATTTGGTTTTAGCGCGTCCGCCCCAAGACGCCGGTTAGCTATTATTTATCCAAAATTTGCTTCATTCCAAGCTACGAGGTTATATGCATTCAGTTGAACAAATATCGGTTCGCGTTGGCGAAATTATTCGCGCCACCCTTAAATTGGGTGACGACATTGTTTTACGACCGGAATCGGACCTAGTAAATGAAATTGGTCTGGATTCGATCGAGGCATTCGAACTGGTCGCCGCATTGCACGAAATGCTGGGCGCGCGCATTCCGGAAGATATCAACCCGAGGGATATGGGCAGTATCGCGGCAATTTCAGCTTATATCGTTAATCAATTCAACGCCACCATTGTCGATACTTTCATGACCATGGACCTCGACGCACATCTGGCCAGTATGTATGACGATGGCGAGTTCGCATAATGTACCGGGCTTGCCTGGTGTGAATGAAAGCGTGAAGCTCGATGCAAGTCAGGTAACGCGCCTGATTCCGCATCGCGCACCGTTTCTGTTTGTCGTGTCGGCTGAAGTTCTGGGGCCACATGATATCCGCGGCACCTGCCGCTGGGACGCCGGCAATCCCCTCTTCGACGGTCATTTCCCGGCGTTCCCCGTGGTTCCCGGGGTATTGATGATGGAAGCCGCCGCCCAATTAGCCGGCGTGCTGATCGCGCATCAGGCGCAACAGCGCGAGCCTTCAGGCGCCACTGCACTCGAGGATCCAATCGGGGTATTAATTGGCGTGAAACGCGCCAGTTTCCATAAACCGGTTTTGCCGGATGAATCCCTGATTTATAACCTCACCATCGACAACTTCGTGGCAGGAATGGTTTCAGCGCGCGCCGAAGCAGTTGGTGCAACCGGGCAAAAAGTCTGCAAATGCGAACTGAGCGTCGCAATCGTCGAAAAAAGCAGCCTGGTCGCCACGTTGTAATAAAGGCGGTGCTGGGCACCGTTGTGGCCATTACACACACAAGGAATGAAATGGCAAAAGTTCGTAGAGTAGTTTGCACCGGCTTGGGCGCGGTGTCGTGTTTCGGCGTTGGCGTCGATAAATTCTGGCGTGGACTGAGCGCCAATCAATCAGGCCTGGCGCCGATCGGTGTTTTCGATGCTTCGCACTACCGTTCCGACCTGGCGGCCGAAGTGCCGCAGGATATACGCGACAGCAAGGAACTGTATAACCTGGCCGGCCGGCCCGAGGAAGACGCAACGTTGCTCGCGGCAATCGCCGCGCACGAAGCGTTTACCGACGCCGGCCTGCGCGACCATGCCAAAAACGAATTCGGTTGCATTATCGGCACCTTGTGCTCGAGTTCAAGGGTATTCGAACGCTACGGCCGTGAGTTCGCCGCCGGCGGCGCCGATCCCGCACGATATCCGGATGTCGATGCCTGCACCGCACCGTATCAGCTGGAGCACTTGATCCGCCACTTCCGGATGGGAGGGCCTTCGACCCTGGTGTCGACCGCCTGCTCATCTTCAACAGATGCGATCGGCTACGCTGCCGATTTCATTCGCAGCGGCGAAGCCGATGTCATGCTTGCCGGTGGCGGCGATATCTTGTGTGAAATGGCGCACGCCGGCTTCAACGCCGTGTTCTCCATCACCACCAGCGATTCCAAACCTTTCGATACGCAGCGCAGCGGCTTTTTCATCGGCGAAGGCGCCGGCATGCTGATACTCGAAGAACGCGAGCACGCCATCGCACGCGGCGCCCGCATCTATGCCGAAGTGCTGGGGTACGGATTGAGCAACACTGCCTATCACCTGACCGCAACGTCCGAAGACGGCAGTGGCGAAGCGTTGGCGATCGAGCGTTGCCTGGTTGACGGCGGCGTCGGCGCCGACGATGTGCAATACGTGAACGCCCACGGCACAGCCACCCAGCACAACGACCTGACCGAGTCGAAGGCCCTGAGCCTGGTATTTGGCGGATCGCTGGACAAGATGGTGGTCACCTCCATCAAGGCCAATATCGGCCATTGCATGGGCGCCTCCGGCGCCATGGAAGCCATTGCCACCATCAAATGCATCGTCGATGGCTACATACCTCCGACCCTGAATTCGCGCGGCGATCTGGATTCCGCCATTCCGGTGCTGGTGGGACAGGGAGTCGAACGCCGCACGCGCCATGCGGTTTCACAATCGTTCGGCTTCGGCGGCGCTTCCTCGGCGGTGTTGTTCGGCGCGGACGGTACGCCCGCACCGCCGGCACAACAGCAATAACAATCCATTCGGACGGAGACAAGCAGTCATGAGTCAATCGCATCTGCAAAGCGCCTGCATCACCGGCATCGGTACCATTACACCATTTTCGGTGGGTTGGCGTGAAACGTTCCAGCATCTGACCCAAGGGACGCCGGCCTATGCCGCGTGGAACCCCGACCTCGCGCCGCCATTCGAGAACGCCCGGCTCGGGCTTGTCAAGGCATTTCCGCGCGAGCGTTACTTCACTGAGCGCCAGTTGCGCCTGATGGACAAGGCCATGAGCATGTCTTCGGTGGCGGCGGCTTTTGCCCTGGAAGACGCCGGCCTCCTGGACGGCGATGAGGTGGCCGGGCACGATACAGTGGCGACCATCATGGCGTCCGCGCGCGCCGAGGCCTCCACACTGTACCGTTTTTGCACCCCCCTGTTCCGCCCGCGCGCCGGTTCCGTCAATCCAGCGCATTTCCCTATGATCGCGCGCAATGTCGCCTGCGGCCAGATCGCGATCCGTTTCGGCTTGCGCGGCTGGAGCAGCATGATCGCCGCCGGCGATATTTCTGGCGCACATGCTCTGGCGCGTGCCAGCGAAATGATCGCGCTCGGCCGTGCCAACAGTGTGCTGGTCGGCGCATTCGAGGTGCTCTCGCCTATCACCCTGCACCAGTTCCAGTCGCGCTGGCGCAAGAACGGGATGCAGCAAGCGGTTTCCAGTTCCGCCACCAATGACTATGTGCCGGTCGAAGGCGCATGCTTTTTCGTGGTCGAGTCGGCCCGGCACGCCGCCGAGCGCGGGCGTACTCCGTACGCAACCATCACGCGCGCCAGCCATGGTTACCAGTTCGCAGCCGAAGGGCAAGAACACCAGGAGTGGCAGGCGGTGTTGCAGCGTCACCTGGCGCGTCAGGCGGCAGCCCACGCTACCGACGCGGTGCACCTGTGCTCGAGCGCGACCGCGGACGCCGGCGCCAATGCACGCCAGTTGCGTGAAGCCAGTTTGGGCCGGGCGATCGCGGAACTGGGCATCAGCCAGCGCGAAATCCGTTCCCGCCTTAATTTCGGCGACGCCGGTGCATTGACTTCGCTGTACGGCGTGGCCACCGCGGCCCAGTTGCTGCGCAACAGCAGGATCGCTCCAGAGACGGCGCACACGCCTGCTTACCGGCCGGCACAGTCCGCCCTCGTCAGTACCTTTACCGAACGCGACGCGTACTCGCTCATTTCGCTGCACGCTTGACACGGTACACATAGGAAGAAAGATTTTCACATGCAAAAAATTGCTTTAGTGACGGGCGCCAGCAGAGGTATCGGCAAGGCAATCGCACTGCGCCTCGCCGCAACCATGCCGGTGGTAGTGCATTGCCGTGGCGATATGGATGCAGCTCAATCCGTCCTGGAGGAAGTACTTGCCGGCGGCGGCCAAGGGATCGCTTTGGCCGCCGATATCGCTGACGCGGCCAGCGTAGACCAGATGTTTGCCACGATCAAGGAATCCGGCTACTGGGTGCACACCCTGGTCAACAACGCAGGCATCACGCGCGACCAGATCGTGGCGGCAATGAAGCTGGACGACTGGAAGGATGTGCTCGACACCAATTTGAGCGGCGCCTTCCACTGCGTCAAGGCGGCGGTCGGCTCGATGATTGCTCGCCGCTCGGGCAACATTATCAACATGTCGTCCGTGACCGGCCTGCACGGGCAGCCAGGACAGACCAATTACGCGGCCGCCAAAGCCGGCCTGATCGGCATGACCAAATCCCTGGCCAAGGAACTCGGGCGCAATCGCATCCGCGTCAACTGTGTCGCGCCGGGATTCATTGAAACCGACATGCTCAACGCCATGCGCGCCAACCCGACCGCCAGCCAATGGCTCGACTTCGCCGTGAGCGACATGATTCCGCTGCACCGCATAGGCGCCCCCAAGGAAGTGGCAGAACTGGTGCACTTTCTGGTGTCCCCGCTGTCGTCCTATATCACCGGCCAGGTGATCGAGATCGACGGCGGCCTTTGTATCTGACTTCGAGGACTTCATGCTCTACCACCTGTTTGCTCCCATCCGGTTGAATCGTCTGGAATTGCAAAACCGTATCCTGATGAGTTCGATGCACCTGAATTTCGAAGGTGTCGACCAATACCAGCGGTTGGCGCGCTTCTATGCTTCGCGCGCAAAGGATGGCCCGGGCCTGATCGTCACCGCGGGATGCAGCCCGGATATGGCGGGACGCGCGGTCGGCGGCGGCTTTGCGCTCGACAGCGACGACCTGATTGCAGACCATCGCCGGATCACGGATGCGGTCCACCAGGCGGGCAACTCGAAAATTGCGCTGCAATTGTTGCACTTCGGTCGTGAATCTTCCCATGGGCGCCTGGTGGCGCCATCGGCCTTACGCTTGCCGGGCAGTATTTATACCCCGGCCGAGTTGACCCACGAAGCCATCCTGAACACGATCGCCAGTTACGGCAGCGCCGCCCGGCGCGCCGTCGCGGCCGGCTACGATGCGATTGAACTGCTCTGTTCGCAAGGTTTCCTGATTCACCAATTCCTGTCGCCGCACACCAATTTGCGCACGGACGAATGGGGTGGCGACCGCGATGCACGCATGCGCTTTGCCGTGCTGGTGGCGCGGGAAGTGCGGGCAGCGGTGGGCCCCGATTTCCCGATCGTGTTCCGGATTCCCTGCCTGGACCTGCTCGAGGATGGTTTGACCCTGGAAGATTCCATGGCCCTGATCCGGAAACTGTCGGCATACCAGATCGACCTGCTCAACATTAGTATCGGCTGGCACGAGTCGCTCGTGCCGACGCTCGCCAACATGGTACCGCAGGCCGGCTTCGCGATGGCGGCAGCGTACGTCAAACGCAATTTTCCGCATCTGCAAACCTGCGTCAGCAACCGCATTAACGACTTGCGGCACGGCGAAGCGCTCTTGATCGACGGCGTCGCCGACATGGTGGCCATGGCCCGGCCATTCCTGGCCGACCGCGACATCGTGGCCAAGACCAGGCAGGGACGCCACGACGACGTCAATCGCTGCATCGCCTGTAACCAGGACTGCCTCGATCAAATGTTCCTTGGCCACGAAATCGGTTGCAGCGTCAATCCCGAGTGCGGCTCGGACGAAGGCGCGGCCCCCTTCCCGCCCCTGTCGGCCTCGATCGCCGTGGTTGGCGGCGGCCTGTCGGGCATGGTCGCGGCCTACTATCTGCGCCGGCGCGGCGCCAATGTCACCTTGTTCGAGCGCGGCGCGCAACTCGGCGGCCAGATGCTGCTGGCGGCAAAGATACCGGCCAAGAACGAATTTGCCGGCACTGTGCGCCACTACGAGCGCAACCTGCGCCAGGCCGGCGTCAAGGTCGTGCTGCAGCACGAATTCTGCGAGGCCGACCTGATCGGCAGGACCTGGGACCACGTGGTGATCGCCACCGGCACCATGCCCAATTTCGTCACGCCGCCGGTACAGGAAACCGACGGCGTGCGTGTGCTGAGCTGGTATGACGTCCTCGACAAGGATTTGCCGGTCGCGTTCCCGGTCGTGATCTATGGCGGCGGCGGCGTTGCCTGCGATATCGCCAAGCTCCTGCTGCGCAAGCCGAGCCGCACCGCGATCTCCGAACAATTCCTGCGCAAGTATGGCGCCGACAAGCTCGTTGGCGACTTCGGCAGCCCGGAGGACACACCACGGCCGATCACCATCATGCAGCGTTCGAGCAAGAAGATCGGTTTCAAGATCGGGCGCACGACCCGCTGGATCACGATGCAGGAACTGGAAAAGGGCAACGTCGAGATGTTGCGCGCCACGGTGCTCGACCGTGTTTGCAGCGACGGCGTCGTCGTCACGCACCAGGGCTTAACCAGGACTATCCCGGCCAGGACCCTGATCATGGCGACGGGCCAGCATGCCAACACCGCATCCCTGTCCAGCGCCCTGAACCGGGCTGAAACGCCATTCACCATTATCGGCGCGGCCAATCCTCCCCAGCTTGGCTCGGCGAATATTTCCTCGTCGATCAAGAGCGGTTACGCCTGTGCCATGGGCCTGACCCTGCGTCCGGCGGTGGTCCCGTCCGAAGAAGCGGGTTTGCCGGTATGAACATGCAGTTTGCCAACCTGATGGACGTGCTGCTGTGGCGTGAAGCGCCGCAGGCAGGCACCCGCGACAAGACCGCTTTCACTTTTTTACAGGACGGAAGCAGCGTCAGCGATACGATGACTTTCGCCGAACTGGCGCACGCCGCCAAGAGTATCGCCGCGCACCTGATGCAATGCTCGCAGCCGGGCGACCGGGTACTCTTGCTGTATCCGCCATCGCTGGATTTTATCAAGGCCTTTTTTGCCTGCATCATGTCCGGCCGCATTGCCGTGCCCGCGATTCCACCGAGCGGCTCGCGCCACCTGGAACGGCTGCACGCGATCCTGGACGATGCCGGCGCCGATGTGGTGCTGACCACGCCGACGCTGGCGCAGCGTATCGGCGGCAATGACGCTGCCGGCAAGTATGCGCGGCTGTCGCGCCTGGTCCGTCTGGCAACGGGTACACTGCCCGACCTGGCCGCGCAATGGCAGTCACCGCGCATCGCGCCTGACGACATAGCGTTTCTGCAATACACATCCGGGTCCACCGGCACTCCCAAGGGCGTCATGGTGTCGCACGCGAACCTGATCGCGAACATCACCCATGCCCAGAGGCTAACCGGTGCGGGCGAGCACGATGTGGGCGTCTCCTGGCTGCCGCCGTATCACGACTTCGGCCTCATCGCCGGCATCGTCGGCGCGGTCTACGCTGGCAGCCATTGCGTGCAGATTCCTTCGTCGGCCTTCCTGATGCAACCCTATCTGTGGTTGAAGGCATTGACGACCTATCGCGCGCGCGTGACCGGAGCGCCGAACTTCGCCTACGAATTGTGCGCCCGCCGCGTCAGCGCCGAACAAAAAGCGGAACTGGACCTCAGCACGCTCGAGATCGCCTTCAATGGCGCGGAACCGATACGTCCAAGTACATTGCGCAAGTTTGCCGAGGCCTTCGCCGGCTGCCACTTCCGCCCGTCCGCCATGACCCCGGGATATGGGCTGGCCGAGTCGACCCTGCTGGTGACGATGAACCGCCATCAGCGGCAAAAGGACGGCATGCCCGCGCAACAGCTGGTCTCCAGGACGGCGCTGGCACTGGGCCGCGTCGACAGCGCAGGCGAAGCGGACGACATGGCCGAATTCGTCAACGTGGGCGCGGCCTTGCCCGGCCACGATATTATCATCGTCGGCAATCACAACGGCCAGGCTTATATCACCAGCGAGGTTGGCGAAATATGGGTGCGCGGCCCCTCGGTGTGCGCGGGCTACTGGAATCGTCCGGACCTCAATGCGGACACGTTCGGCGCCTGCATCGATGGGCGCGCCGGACGCTACCTGCGCACGGGCGATCTGGGCTTTTTCCGCGGCCCGGATTTGTTCATTACCGGCAGGGTCAAGGAAGTGATGATCTTCGACGGCCGCAATATTTACCCTCAGGATGTCGAACAGACGCTGGAGGCTATGGACCCGGCGTACCGGCCACTCAGCAGCGCGGCCTTTTCCGTTGACCGCGGCCAGGGCGATGAATTGGTCCTGGTGCAGGAACTGGAGCTGCAGGCCCGGGCGGACGTCGCTGCACTGGTCCCGCGCATCCGCGCCGAAATGGCGGAACAGCATGGCATCATGCGCATCGCCGCGATCCTGCTGGTCAAGGCCGGCAGCCTGCCGCGTACGACCAGCGGCAAGATCCAGCGTGGCCTCTGCCGCCAGATGTTCCAGGAACAGCGCTTTTCCCCCGTGTGGGAGTGGCACGACAGCCAGGTTGCGCGATCGCGCGCCAGCGCCGCCGTGGCGCCGGTTTCCGCCACGGAGCAGGCGCTCCTGGCGATATGGGAGTCTTGTACCGGGGGCAACGCTCCCGGCGTGGATGACGATTTCCTCTCCGTTGGCGGCCATTCGCTGCTCGCGGTACAGTTGATTGCCCGGATCCAGACCCACTTCCAGGTCGACCTGCCCATACAGGCGGTATTTGAGGCGAACACGATCCGCAGCCTGGCCGCGCGCATCGACCTGGCGCCGCGTCATGACGCGGCCGCCTGCCTGCCGATTCCGGTGGCCGCGCGAGACGGACGGGTACCGTTGTCGCACGCCCAGCAACGGCTTTGGTTCATCGACCAGCTCGAAGGAGGCGGCCGTTCCACGTACAGCATTCCGCTGGCCTTGCGCCTGCGCGGCGCACTCGACGCCGGCGCCTTGCAAGGCGCGCTGGATGCCATCGTTGCACGCCACGACATCCTGCGCACCGTGTTCGACACCGCCGACGGCAAACCGTTCCAGGTCATCGCATCGGCACTGGCAGTGCCCTTGCCGGTAACGGACCTGGGCGCCTTCGCCGATCCCGATGCGCAACAGCAGCGCCTGCTGCAGGAAGAGGCGAACCGCGGCTTCGACTTGCGCAGCGGCCCGTTGCTGCGCGCCGGCCTGCTGCGCCGGGCCGACGACGACCATGTCCTCATGCTGACCATCCATCATATCAATGCCGATGGCTGGTCGATTGGCGTCATGCTGCGCGATCTGGCCGAACACTACGCTGCCCGCATTCATGGCCGGACGCCATTGTTGCCGCCGCTGCCGCTCCAGTACGCCGATTTCGCTTGCTGGCAATCGGCAATGAACGACGAAAGCAACAACGCGCGCGACCTGGCGTGGTGGCGGGAAGAGCTTGACGACGCGCCGACGCTGGACTTGCCCACCGATTTCCGGCGCCCGGCCATCGCGTCCGGGCGCGGCGGACTGATCGCGCGCCTGTTGACCGATCCCGCACGCATCGATGCGTTCGCCCGGGAAGCCGGCACCACGCGCTTCCCGATTTTGCTGGCTGCGTTCCTGGTCTTGCTGCAGCGCTATTCAGGACAAGACGACTTTTGCGTCGGCACGCCGGTTGCAAACCGCATGCGCGCCGAGCTGGAACCGCTGATCGGATTTTTTGCGAATACGGTCGTGCTGCGAGCCAGGCTGGCAGGTGACCCCAGCTTCCGTGAGCTGGTCGGCCGGGCGCGTCAGACTGCGCAAAATGCGCTGGTCCACCAGAATTTGCCGTTCGAGCAGCTCGTCGATGCACTCGGCGGTGCGCGCGAGCCAGGCCGCACGCCGCTGTTCCAGGTCATGTTCGTACTACAAAATTCGATCGGAGAACTGGCGGCGTTGCCCGGGCTCGACTGCGAACCGCTGCTGGTCGATTCCGGCAGCGCCAAGTTCGACCTGACGCTGTCGATCGTGCCCGAGGGCGGGCGTATGCATGCAGTGTTCGAATATAACGCCGACGTCTTTGCCAGCGACTCGATTGCGCAGTTGGCCGACCACTATCTGCGCCTGCTCGATGCGATGCTGGCGCAACCCGATGCCGCCATCTCGGCCGTATCGATCCATGATGAGGTGATGGTATGAGCGGGAATTGGGACGAGATCCCATTTGCGGATGAGATTGCTTGTGCCGATGCCGGCTGGGTCGCCTGGCGCCAGGGCCAGCTTGCGCTCACGTCCGACGATGTGGTCATGCACATCGCCGGGCATCCTTGGGCAGCAAGCATGTCCGAACAGGCCTGGCCGCTGGCCTATGGCGCACGTATCTGCCAGGCGGCGCCAGACTCGGCGGCCGAGTGGCTCGCGCTGATGGAGCGGCAAGGCGTAACGGTAGCCTGCCTGCTGCCATCGCAACTGGCGCTGCTGTGCCATTATCTGGCAGGGCAAGCCTTTCCGCCGGCCCTGCGTGGCGTGTTTTGCGGAGGCGAAGCGCTGCCGCGCGACGTGGCCGAGACGTTTTTGCGCAGCAGTAAGGCGGCACTGATTCATTTCCATGCGCACGGCAGGCACGCGCCAGCACTCTGCTGGCGCGTCAACGAAACCGACCTGCGTGGCCAGCGCGTACCGGTGGGCCGTCCCGAGGCCGATGGACGGGTACGTGTCACCGACAGCGCAGGACGTCCGGTGCCGGCCGGGATGGTCGGCAGCCTGTCAGTATGCCCCGAACCTGGTGCGCCGTTCGAAGCGACAGGTGACCTGGCGCGCATCTTGCGCGATGGGCAACTTGAAATCACCGGCAGCGCCGATGGCCGCGTCTGGTTGCGCGGCCATCGCGTCGCGCTACGCGATATCGAGCGCGCCCTGCTGGCCTTGCCGGAAGTGCTGGACTGCCATGTCGGCGTGCGCACGTCATTGGCGCTGGGGACCAGCGTGGCAGCATGGGTCGTGCTGTCTGCGCAACATGCACGGCATGCCCTTACAACGCGCCTCGCGCCAATGCTGAGGCCGAGCGCAATCGTGGCGGTACGCAGCCTGCCGGTCACGCGCAACGGCCTGGTGGACGTGGGCGCGCTGGAAAGCCTCGGCATTCCCGATGAGTGCGCTCAGCGCGGCTGGCAAAGCCGGCTCGCGCTCGCGCCTGGCGTCAGGGAAGTGGCGGTAATCCGCGCGGAGGAGCCGCTGCCGGCCCGCGCCGCGCTGCGCGCCCCCCTGCGCCGGCTCGATAAGCGCACCCAGCCCGTTGCGGCAACACCGTTGATTGCCGCAGGCATGCAGGAGGCGCATGGGCCAGCCCTGCCGCCATTACCCTTCGATACCTTGCCGGCGGCATTGCGCGCAGCCGCGCAGGCAGCGCCCGCGCACGGCGTACATTTTGTCGACGCCGATGGCAGCGTCGCCACGCTGACTTATCCGGATCTGCTGGACGCGGCGGAGCGCGTGGCCGGCGGCATGCGCGGCCTTGGCTGGAATGCCGGCCAAGTCGTGCTGTTGCAGCTTGGCGCACAGGACGAGTTCCTGATCGGCTTCTGGGCTTGTGTGCTCGCAGGCATGGTCCCGGTGTCGATTGCCGTTCCACCCGCCTACGGCGAGCCGAATGCGGCCCTGAACAAAATTCTCAATGTATGGACCAGCCTCGGGTATCCCGGCGTGCTGGCGGGCAGCGCCGAGGCGGACAAGCTGGCCGCCATGGCCGGCCTGCCGGCGCCGATGCGCGTCGCGCCGGTCGCGGCGCTGCGCAACAGCGGCGCCTTAGGAGATATGCACCATGCGGCCGCTGACGACGTGACGCTGTTGCTGTTGACATCTGGCAGCACCGGCACACCCAAGGCAGTGGCACACAGCCACCGCACCTTGCTGTCGCGCTGCGCCGCGACCATTGCGCACCGCGGCTACAGCGCGCTGGACGTGTCCTTCAACTGGCTGCCGCTCGACCATGTCGGGGCACTCGTCATGTTCCACCTGCGCGACGTGGTCCTGCACTGCAACCAGTTCCACACCAGGACCGAGCATGTGCTGACCGATCCGATGCGCTGGCTGGCATGGATCGACCGCTGGCGCGTCACGGTCACCTGGGCGCCCAATTTCGCCTTTGCCCTGGTCAACGCGCGCGCAGCAGCGATCGCGCAGCAGCGCTGGGATCTGTCTTGCCTGCGCGTGATCGTCAATGCGGGCGAGGCCGTGGTCTGCCGCACCGCCGTGCGCTTCGTCGAAATGCTGCAACCGTTCGGTTTGCCGCCGGATGCAATGAAGCCCGAGTGGGGCATGTCCGAAACCAGTTCGGCCGTCACCGGCGCCGACCGCCTGCTCGCCCACACCAGCCAGGACGGTGCCACATTTGTCGTCCTGGGTCCGCCCCTGGCGGGCACCTCGCTCCGCATTGTCGACCCACAGCCCGGCTACGGCGACGGCCTTGCCGTGGGGCGCCTGCAAGTGCGCGGACAGTCGGTCACACGCGGCTACTTCCAGAACGAGGACGCCAACCGTGACGCATTCAGCGCGGACGGCTGGCTCGACACCGGCGACCTGGGATTCCTGCGTGATGGCGCACTGATCGTGGTCGGACGCGCCAAGGACAGCGTGATCATCAATGGTCTCAACCTGTACAGCCATGAGATCGAAGCGGTGGTGGAAGAAGTCGCCGGCGTCATGCCCTCCTACACTGCCGCCTGTCCTTACCGCCGTCCCGAATCGGATACCGACCAGCTGGCGGTGTTCTTTGTCAGCCAGCAGGAAGACGCGTTAGCGCAGCTCGCAGCCCGCATACGCGCCCGGATTGGCCGTCATTTCGGCCTGGGTGCCGTGCATCTGGTGCCGCTGCTGGCGGATGAGGTTCCCAAGACCGCGATCGGTAAAATCCAGCGCTCGCAACTGCGCGCCCGCTTCGAAGCGGGCGATTTCGACGAGCGCCTGCATGCGCTGGAAGAGGCTGGCTTCCCTGACGATTTCGCGCGGCTGGACTGGCCCTGCGTCCAGCGCAACCCCGCCGCCGGACGCCTGCCCCCCGGACGGTACGCCCTGGCCGGCGGCCATGCCGACGCGCGCCTGGCCTTGCGCGACATGCTCGAAGCGGCAGGCTACGGCGTCCAGGTTGTCGAGGAGGGCCAGGAACCTGTGCTTGCCGATATCGACTACGTCGTCTACCTGGCGCCGGTTGCCGGCAACGCGCCCGACGCCGAGTTGGCCGACGCCATCGCGGCGTTAGGCCAGTTGGCGCGGGCCATCAGTGTGCCGGCGCCCGCACGCGCCACGCGCCTGGTGCTGCTGTCCTCCTGCGGACTTGACGTCGAATTGCCGCAGCCTGTCGATTGCGTCGGGGCCGCCATGTCGGCCTGGCTCAAGAGCGCTGCGGCGGAATTGCCGCAGGTTGTCTTCCGCCATATTGATCACCTGCCTCAGGCACTGACTGCCGAGCTGGCCGAAGAGTTATGCAATGCCGAGCGTGAACCGGTGGTCGCGCTGAGGGGCAAGCGGCGCCTGGTGCCGCGCCTGGCAAGGTTGGACACGGCGGAAGCGTCCGCGGAAGACCTGTGCGCGCGATATGACGGCTTCTGGCTGCTCGCGGGAGGCCTGGGCGGCATCGGGCAGTTGGTTGCAGGCCACCTTGCCCGGCGCCCTGGCACGCGGCTGTTGATTGTCTCGCGCCGCGCCCACGACGCCCAGGTGGCGGCGTGCCTGGATGCACTGGCGCGGCAAGGCGCTGAACCGATGTATGCAAGCTGCGACATCACCGACATGACGGCCCTGCGGGCTGCCGTGGAGCGGGCCGGCGCCACCTGGGGCTGCGCCTTGGCCGGCGTGTTCCAGATGGCTGCCACAGGCACCCTGACCGAACATTGGGCATCGCTCGGCGAGCGTGGCGTACTCAAGGACAACGCCGCCAGGATCGGCGCCGAACTGGCGGCAAAAACCACTGGAACGCTCAACCTGATGGCGCTGCTCGAGGGTGGCAAAGCACGGCCGTTCGTCGCGTTCTCGTCCACCGCCGCCAGTTTCGGCGCCGGCACCATGGCGAATTACGCCGCTGCGAATGCCTTCCTGTCGGCCTTGTGCAGCCAACGCCAGCGCCGCGGCGGCGGCGAGACTTACTGCCTGGAATGGTCGATGTGGGACGACGTCGGCCTTGCCGCGCAGGTGCCAGCCTCGCTGCGCGCGCGCACCCTGGCTCAGGGCTACACCGTCTTTACGCCACAGCAAGGCCTCGACGCTCTGTTGTACAGCCTGGCACGCGTACCGGCAAGCGTGCTGGTTGGCGTCGCCGACCAGCATCCTGCCTGGCGTGCGCGCGGCACGGCCACCAGCATGCTTGGCGCGGAAGGCCTGCGCGCCTATATCGCGCCGGCGCAAACCGTCCAACCCGGACAGTCAGCCGCCGCCCCCGTGGTTGACGGCTTCGGCCAGCAGGTCGCGTGCCGTATCGTGCCCATGGCAGCGCTGCCCCGCACGGAAGACGGCAAGGTCGATACCGCGGCCCTGCTGGCGTCCGGTCACGCTGGCGAATTGCCTGCCGCCGGGCGCGTGCTCGCCAGTACCGAATGGGAAAAACGCCTGGCCGGCATCTGGAGCGAGCTGCTGCGCGCCGGCGAGATCGACGTCCATGCCAATTTCTTTGAGCTGGGCGGCCATTCATTGTTGGCAACGCAGGTGATTTCGCGCATACGCAGCGACTTTGGGGTCGAACTGCCGCTGCGTCACCTATTCGAAACGCCCAATATCGCCGCGTTGGCCCGGCTGCTCGAACAGGCACAGCAAAGCAGGACGCAAGCTCCGATCCAAAGAGTACAGCGCCAGTTGCTTGCCAGTAGCACTCTTTTCGAAAGCGAATAATCATGTCCAGCAATATTATCGAACCCAGCGAGACGTTCGCCACGGGACCGCTGTCGTACGCGCAGCGGCGCTTATGGTTCCTGGACCAGCTCGAAGGCGGCAACAGTGTCGCGTATATCGTGCCGTTGGCATTACGCCTGCGCGGGCGGCTCGACGCGGACGCGTTGCGCGCGGCGGTAAACGCCATGATTGCACGCCACGAAGTACTGCGGACCAACTTCGCCACCATCGGCGGCGACCCCGTCCAGATAATTCGTCCCCACCTTGAGATCGAAGTGGGCCTGGCCGACGTGTCGGCCAGCGAGCCGGAGGAACGCGAGGAGCGGGTAGCAAGCTACAGGCGCGAGCAAGCCAGCACCACGTTCAACCTGCGCACCGATGCATTGATCCGCGTCGCCCTGGTGCGCATTGCCGCCGACGACCACGTTTGCCTGCTGACCCTGCATCACATTATTGTCGATGGCTGGTCGCTTGGGGTCATTACCAAAGAGCTGGTCGCGCTTTACCTGGCGTTCGCGCAGGGCCGGCCGGCGTCCTTGCCGGACCTGGCCATCCAGTACCTCGATTACGCGGTGTGGCAACGCGAAGATGAGCAGGCGATGCAAAGCGGCCTGGCCTACTGGAAAGGCCAGCTTGCCGGGCTGGCGCCCGTCCTCAATCTGCCGATGGATTTTGAACGGCCGCCATTGCAGAGTTACGCAGGCGCCACGCACCGGTTCGCCATCAGTGCCGAGTTGTCCGCGCGCCTGCGTGCGCTGATGGCGAACAGCGCCGGCGTGACGACGTTCATGGCGTTGCTGGCTTCGTTTGCGGCGCTGTTGGCGCGCATCAGCGGGCAAAACGATATCGCGTTGGGAAGCCCGATTGCCAATCGCACGCGCGGCGAACTCGAACCGCTGATCGGCTTTTTCGTTAATACGCTGGTGTTGCGCGTCGACATGGAAGGCAATCCGACGTTCGCCGAGTTGCTCGAACGTGTCAAGCAAATGTGCTTGCAGGCGTATGCGCACCAGCAGGTGCCGTTCGAGCGCGTGGTCGAAGCAATGAATCCGGAGCGCAGGCTTGCGCATAGTCCGCTGTTCCAGGTCATGTTTGCGATGCAAAGCGTACCGCATGACGAGGTGCAAATGCCGGGACTGCATGCTTCCGTGCTGCCACCGGTCAGCACGGTGGCGCAGTTCGACCTGACCCTGGAAATGCGGGAGCAAGGCGAACGCCTGTTTGGCTACTTCGAATATTCGACCGCCCTGTTTACGGAGGCCAGTATCGCGGCGCTGTCGGAACGTTGGCTACGCCTGCTTGAAGCGCTGGTGCGCCACCCCGACACGCCGATCGAAAAACTGGACATATTGAGTGCCGCGGAACGCAGCCAGGTATTACACGAGTTCAACAATACAGCGGCGGTGTACCCGTCCGGGACGCTGCTGCACCAATTGTTCGAGGAGCAGGCGGCTCGGACGCCGGATGCGATTGCCCTGGAATACGAGGGCGCCCTGGTCAGTTACGCGGAACTCGAAGCGCGCGCCAACCAGCTCGCGCACTGGCTGCGCACGCAAGGCGTGGGGCCGGATGAACTGGTGGCCATCGCGGTCGAACGGAGCGTGGAAATGATCGTTGCGATGGTTGCCGTGCTCAAGGCCGGCGGCGCCTACGTACCGGTCGATCCCGGTTATCCGGCCGAGCGCATCAAGTTCATGCTGGACGACGCCACACCGCGGGTATTGCTGACCCAATCCCATTTGGCGCTCGCGGCCGGTGGCGCCGTTGTGCTGTGCCTGGACCGCGACTGGGACCAACTGGCCGGCCAGCCGCGTACCGGCGTGGGCCCGGTGGCGGGAGTGGACGACCTGGCTTATGTGATCTATACCTCGGGCTCGACCGGGCAACCGAAAGGCGCCATGAATGTGCACCGCGGCGCCGTCAACCGGATACGCTCCACCCAGGAAAGCTACGGTTTGCGCGATACCGACCGCATGCTGATGAAAACGCCGCTGAGCTTTGACGATTCGATGCGCGAATGCTTCTGGCCGCTGACAGTCGGCGCGCGCCTGGTGATCGCCCGGCCGGATGGGCACAAGGAGCCCGATTACCTGGTGCAGATAATCCGCGAAAAGAAAATCACCGCTACCCACTTCGTGCCGGCGATGCTGCAAGCATTCGTCAATGAGGAGTCGGTTGCCGGCTGTACCTCGTTGCGCCATGTGGTTGTCGGCGGCGAAGCGCTGCCTGCGGCACTGCTGAACCAGTTTTTCCAGCACCTGCCCCATTGCAACCTGTACAACCTGTACGGTCCAACCGAATGCGGTCCCGACGTGACCGGCTGGACCTGCCGGCCCGGCGCGCATGGCGGCCTGATTCCCATCGGCCGTCCAGTGGCCAATACCCAGGCCTATATCCTCAACAGTGCGATGCAACCGGTCCCGGTCGGTGTGGCCGGTGAGTTATACATCGGCGGCGCACAGGTCGGCCGCGGTTACTGGAAACGTCCGGAGTTGACGGAGCAGCGCTTTGTGCCCGATCCGTTTTCGGCAACGCCGGGAGCGCGCCTGTACCGAACCGGCGACCTGGCCAAATGGTGGCCGGATGGCCAGATCGAATACCTGGGGCGGGTCGACTTTCAGGTGAAGATTCGTGGCTTCCGCATAGAACTGGGCGAGATCGAAGAGTTGCTGCGCCAGGATGCCGAGATCGAGGATGTGGTGGTGACGGTCAATGCGGGCATGGGCGGCGAAAAGCGCCTGGTGGCCTATTTCACCGGCCGCGCCGGCAGCACGCCGGCGGTGGATCGGCTGCGGCGCTACCTGACGGACCGCCTGCCCGAGCATATGGTGCCGGCCGCATTTGTCGCGCTCGACGCCATGCCGTTGCTGCCTAACGGGAAGTTGGACCGCCACAGTTTGCCGGCGCCGAGCTTTGGCGATCAGGCCGGCCGGGTAGCGCCGCGGACAGCCACCGAAACCACCCTGGCAAGCGTGTTTTCCGAGGTACTGCAACTGCCGGTGGAACGCATAGGCATCCACCATACATTTTTCGAACTGGGCGGGCATTCCCTGCTGGCCATAATCCTGCGCGCGGCGATCAGGCGCCGCTGCGGCCTGACCATTCCGCTGGCGACACTGTTCTCTCACGCGACCGTGGAAAAGCTGGCCGGCGAGCTCGATCGCCTCGGCACGGCAGCCCATTTTCAAATACAGTAATTTATAAGGTCCATCCGTATGCTTTCCCAATTTACCATCCCGTTCAATACCGCGCGGCCGGAAGATCAGACCTGCATCATCGCATTGTCATTACCGCGCCCGCGCGTGCTTGCCGCCCGTGCCATGCCCAAGGGCAGCGTGGTCGAGCGGAGTATCACCCGCCAGGTCGACGATCAATACTGGTTCCTCTGGGAGAATGGGCTGTTCGTATTCGGCTCAGGCCTGTCGCAGCTGTACAACCATTCGGACACGCCAAATGTCGAGGTGGTACGTGACTATCCGAACAACCGGATGCATTTCTTTGCGCTCCGCGACATAGGCGAAGGGGAAGAGCTGTGTCACCGCTACCCTGACTGGCGCCGCTACAGCGCCGGCGCCGTGACAGGCGCCGCTGCCGCCTCGGATGCGGCAGCACCCGCAGCCGCAAAGGAACGGCCGCTTTCGTCAGCCGGTCCGATGGTGTCGGACGGCGTTGAAGTGCGCCCGTCGAAGATCGACCGCATGGGCGTATTTGCCCGCCGTCCCATCGCCGCAGGGGAGCTGGTCGAACTGGCCCTGGTGTTTCCGGTGCCCGGCACGCCGTGGTTCAGCTGGCGCACCACCGAGCAGGTTTTCTGTTCCGGCATTCCCCATTTCTTCGCGGCGTCGCCGGCCGGCGCCAACGTCGACATGGTCGAAGACCACGACAGCGGCTTGATGGATTTCGTTTTGTCCCGCGACGTGGCGGCCGGCGAAGAGCTGTTCATTGGCAGCCACGTGCACGCCACGCCAAACACGCCAAACATGCCTGTCAGCCCATCGCCATGAACGCCGTCGTACTCAAGAACATCTCCAAGCAATACCAGCTCGACGCCACCGAGGTCAGTGCGCTATCGGACATCAGCCTCGACATCCGGCCGGACTGTTTTACCGTCATTTCCGGCCCGTCCGGCAGCGGCAAAACCACGCTGCTCAATATGATCGGCTGTATCGACAAGCCTGACCGGGGCGAGGTCATGATCGGTGGCCAGCCTGTGCACAACATGTCCGACGATATGCTGTCGGATTTTCGCGCACGCCACCTGGGCTTCGTGTTCCAGAATTTTAATTTGCTGCCCGTGCTATCGGCCTTTGAAAACGTGGAATATCCATTGCTGGCGTCATCCATGTCGAAGTCCGAACGGCGCGCGCGCGTACTGGACTTGCTTGCCGCCGTCGGACTCGAAGGCAAGGCCGGCGCGCGCCCGAACCAGCTGTCCGGTGGACAGCGGCAACGCGTGGCCATTGCGCGCGCACTGATACACTCGCCCAAGGTGGTGCTGGCCGACGAGCCCACCGCCAACCTCGATACGGCCACCGGCGCCGCGATCATCGACATCATGCGCAACATGCAGCGCCAACACAAGGTGGCCTTCATTTTTTCCTCGCATGATCCGCAGGTGCTGGCCGCCGCCGACGACGCCGTCCATATCAGGGATGGCCGCATTGTCCGGGCGACGCGTGCACCGGTTGCGCGGGCGGTGGCGGTATGAAGGCGCTCCTGCTCGCGGGGCGCAACCTGTTGCGAAACCGTCACCGCTCGCTGGCGACCGTACTGACGATGATGGTCGGCGCCTGCGCCATCCTGCTGTTCGGAGGCTTCAGCCGCTTTATCACCTATGGCTTGCAAACCGCGTACGTGCAGTACGGAGGCCACTTCCAGATCCAGAAACAAGGCTACTTCCTGTATGGCAGCGGCAACCCGGCGGCCTTCGGCATCAAGGACTACCGGCACGTCGAGCAGGTGATCGGGCGCGATCCGGTCATGTCGGGAATGGTCGCGGCCATGACGCCGACCCTGGACTTCAACGGTATCGCGGGAAATGCCGCGCAAGGCGTTTCCCGCACGGTAATCGCACGCGGCGTCATCGTTGACGAGCAAAACCGGTTCCGTAGCTGGAACGAACACGGTTTGGCCGACCTGGCTCACGCATTGCCGCTGACTGGCTCGGCCGACAACGCGGCGGTGATCGGCAACGGCCTGGCGCGCGTGCTGCAACTTTGCGAGCCGTTGAAGGTGCCGAACTGCGTCAAGCTGGCGCAGCCTGGCGCGCCGCAGGCCGGCACCAGCACGCCGGACGACCTGCAGGCGCTCGCGCCGGGCGGCGACAAGGAGCCCGCCGGCGCGGCCGATACCGGTATCCAGTTACTGGCGTCGAACCTGCATGGCGCACCGAATGTGGTCGACCTGGATGTCGTCAAGACCGAACAGCAAGGCGGCAAGGAATGGGACGACGCCTACCTGATCATGCACCTGAAGCAGGCGCAGCAATTATTGTTCGGCCAGGACAATCCGCAGGTGACGGGCATCGCGCTACAGCTTCACCATACTGACATGATGCCGCAGGCGCGTGCGCGGCTGGAATACCTGTTGGCTGGTTCACTGCGGAGCGAAGGGCTTGAAGTCATGGATTTCATGACGATCTTTCCGTTCTATGGGCAGTCGGTCAAGATGTTCGACGTCATCTTCGTTTTCATCGCGACGCTCATCGGCGTGGTCGTGGTCTTCACCGTCAGCAACGGCATGCGCATGGCGGTCGTCGAACGGACCGTGGAAATAGGAACCTTGCGCGCCATCGGCAACCGCCGCTCCGTGATCAGCCGCATTTTCGTGTACGAGGGCCTGCTGCTTGGCTGCGCTGGCGCCGTCGGGGGCGCCATCCTGGCGCTGGTGCTGGCGTGGACGATCAACCACAGCGGCATCATGTGGAATCCGCCAGGCCAGACCACGCCCATATTGTTGACCGTGCGCTTGTGGGGCGAGACCGGCTTGCTGGCGTCGACCGCGTTTGCACTGGTGTGCCTGAGCGCGCTATCGGCACGCTGGCCTGCACGGCGGGCGGCATCGATGAATATTGTGGAAGCGTTGAGGCATATCTGATGAAAACTGCAATGACAACACGGCGGGCAGCCATGCTGCGCATCGGCACCGGGTTCTGGCTCGGCCTGGGCGCATGCGGGCCGGCGGCCCTGGCCGCACCCGACGCCCAGAAAATCCTGGCCGACAGCGACGCGATCCGCAATCCCGGCAAGCCGTTCCGCGTCGATACCGAATTGATCGAGTACCGCCATGGCAAGAAGGTCGATACCACGAAACTGGCGGTGTACTCACGCGCGGCGGAAAGTTCCGGCCAATTCCGCAGCCTGGTACGTTTTCTTGCGCCAGCACGCGACGTCAACAAGCTGATGCTCAAGGTGGGTAACGAGTTGTGGTACTACGACGCGTCGAACAAATCCACCATCCGCATCCCTCCCCAGCAGCGGCTGCTGGGCCAGGCTGCCAATGGCGACGTCGTCACGGTCAATTTTTCCAAGGATTATGTCGCCGAATACATGGGCGAAGAGGAGATACGCGACGGCGAGCGCGCACAGCGCCGTTGTCACCGTTTGAAACTCGTCGCCCGGACCGACGATGTCATGTACCCGCATATCGACATTTGGGTCGATACCGCGCTGAGCCGGCCGGTGAAAGCCCAGTTCAATTCCGATTCCGGGCGTTTGCTAAAGACCGTGTATTACCGCCGCTATCGCAGCGAGCTGGGCGGTGAACGGCCGACCGAGGCCGTTATCATCGATGGTATCGACGCCAGCTGGATCACCGTCATGCAGTACACGAATTACGCGTTCCGCGAGATCCCGGAGAGCTGGTATCAGCGCGATTATCTTCCACGTTTTCAACCGGAATAGCAGTGCGCACCGTATTCGTGATCATGCTGGCGGTGCTGTCCGGCCAGGCGGCGGCGCAGCAATCGGACGACGACGCACTGGCGCTGGCCGACAGTATTGCGGAGTCGCCGACCACGGCAAGCGCATGGCACGCCCAGCTCGAAGCAGGGATCGTCCGGGCCAACCGTCCGGCCATGACCGGACAAACGCTGTCGTTCGATTTCCTGCTCGACCATGCCATTGCCCCATCGCTCAGGATGGTGCTGGCCGATCGCATCGACATTCGCCGGGACAGCCTGGCGGCCGGCGTAAACACGGTCAATACGCTGAAAGAAGCATACGGCAGCTATGCCTACGGCAAGGACCGCATTGTCGATATCGGCCGCATCAATGTGCGCAGCGGCGTCGCGCTGGGCTATAACCCGACTGATTTCTTTAAGGTGCAATCGATACGCGTCATGAGCGAGACCGATCCCGAATCGTTGCGCAGCAACCGTCTCGGCAGTGTCATGCTGCGCGGGCAGGTCCTGTCGGAACACGGCTCGCTGACCTTGATGTATTCGCCAAAGCTGGCCAGCATACCGGACGGCAGCCCATTCGATATCGACCTCGGCGCCACCAATGGTGTCGATCGCTGGCTGTTGGCCTTCAGTCCGCAATTGGGCGGAACAGCCAGTTCGACGCTGCTGCTTTACAATGAAAAGGGCAAGCCGCCAACACTCGGCCTGAACCAGACCTGGGTGGTTGGTGGGGCAACGGTCGCCTATCTCGAAGCGACGCGAGGAAAAAGCGCCGCGTTGGCGGAGCAGGCGCTTGGCCGTCCCGGAAAGCCGTCTGCCCACACCAAGCTGGCGGTGGGGCTGCGTTTTACCACCCAGCGCAAACAGGCCATCAGCCTGGAATATGACTACAGCACCGCCGCGTTGAGCCGGAACGGGTGGCAAGCGCTGCGGACCGGAGCACCTGGCGACTATCTGCGTTATCGCCAATTGGCGCAGTCCGCACAGGAGCTGCCCACCAGGCAGGCCTGGTTCGCCCAGGCGAACTGGCAGGATGCCGGAGTTGACCATCTCGACCTCAATTTCATCCTGCGCCGTGACATCGCCGACCGCAGCCGGTTGTACTGGCTCGAAGGGCGCTACCACTTCAGCCGGACGGATTTGATCGTACAGGCGCAACACAATGCAGGGGATGCGCGCAGTACCTTCGGCGCACTGCCGCACTCCAACATATGGACAGTTAAGCTGCTGACGTATTTTTAAGCGCATGCCTCGCGCCATCGATTGCCGCGAATAACGACCACGAATGACTGCCGACTACTTACCGGATCTTTGCACGAACCCCATGGACAATTTCTTTGTTTTCAATAACCACGAATCGCGTGTACGTTCATACTGCCGCAGCTTCCCTGTGATACTGGGGCGGGCCCTGGACTCGACCGTGTTCGACCAGGCCGGCAGAGACTATGTCGATTTCTTTGCGGGGGCCGGCGCGCTGAACTACGGCCACAACAACCGCCGCATCGTGGAAAGCGTGATGCGCTATCTGCAGGATGGCGGCATCCTGCATTCGCTCGATTTCCATACGCAGGCCAAGCAGGCCTTCATACAGAAATTCGTCGATATCATCCTTCAGCCCCGCCGCCTGGCGTACCGCATCCAGTTTACCGGCCCTACAGGCACCAATGCCGTTGAGGCCGCGCTGAAACTGGCGCGCAAGGTGACCGGCCGTACCCAGGTAGTGGCATTCACCAACGCGTTCCACGGTGTTTCCCAGGGGGCCCTGGCCGCCACCGCCAATGCCGGCAAGCGGGAAGCGGCCTTCGTGCCCCTGCATTACGTGACACGCATGCCATACGATGGATTTTTCGGTGCGGAGACCGACACTGCGGACGTCATCGAAGGCATGTACCGGACGGAAGGCTCGGGCCTGGAGAAGCCGGCGGCCTTCATCCTGGAAATCGTCCAGGGCGAAGGCGGCTTGAACGTCGCAAGCCGCCACTGGCTGGCCCGGATAGGCCAGTTGGCCAGGGACCTTGGCGCCTTGCTGATTGTCGATGAAGTGCAGACCGGGTGCGGACGCACCGGCAAGTTCTTCGGCTTTGAAGGCATGGACATCGATCCCGACATTATTTGCCTGTCGAAGTCCCTGGGCGGGATAGGCTTGCCGATCGCGGTCAACCTGGTCAAGGAACACGTCGATCAATGGCAACCGGGAGAACATAATGGCACGTTCCGGGGTAACAACCTGGCGTTTGTCGCTGGCGCGGCCGCGCTCGATTACTGGCATGCGCAGTCGGACTTCCCGGCAAGCTTATCGCACAAGGCTGCATGGATCAGTGAGGAACTGCATGCGATTGCGGCGCTCTTTCCGGAAAATTCGGTGGCCGTCCGCGGCAAGGGCATGTTGCAGGGGCTCGCTTTCAAATCGCCGCAACTTGCCAACGAAGTTTCGCAATGCGGGTTCCTTGAAGGTGTCATCGCCGAAACCTGCGGACCACGCAGCGAAGTGCTCAAGATCATGCCAGCGTTGACGATCGATCGTACGACACTCAAGGAAGGCTTTCAGCGCTTGCGTACCGGGATCATCAAGAGCCGCCTGTACCAGAACGCCCACGAAGTGGCGCGCATGGCGTGAATGGCGTGAATGGCTTAGGCACGCGCGACGTCCATATCTGGTATATCGACCTGAACGATGTGCGCCTGTCCAACCTGACGGCGCTCCTGAGCCCGGACGAAATCGCCCGCGCCAGGCGGTTTCAAACGCCGCAGCTGGCAATAGCTTTCCAGCGCTGCCGCGTCGCGCTGCGCACTGTGCTGGGCCATTACCTGGAGATGCCGCCTGGGTCCATCCAATTCATTTATAGCCCGCAGGGCAAGCCGCTTTTGCCCGAAAACGAACTTCACTTTAACGTCTCGCATAGTAAAAACGTCGCACTTATCGCGGTATCGCGCCTGGCGCTGGGGGTAGATCTGGAGTTTTTCCCTTCGCGCATGCGGGCCGGGACGGCCCTGTACGAGACGGTATGCCACTGCAGCGAGCGGATCGCGCTCGCCGCCATGCCCGCTGCTGCCCGGGCCAGGTTGTTTTGCAAGATATGGACGCGCAAAGAGGCCTACTTCAAGGCCGTGGGAAGCGGCTTGCGTGGGAACCCCGCCGCCGTGTCGTTTGCACCTGCCGCCGGCGGCGCACTGCTAGTCATAGACGAGAAAGCACACCGCCGGCAGTACTATGTGCACGAGCTGGCGATGCCGCAGCCGGAGTACACGGGCGCGCTCTGCGTGGACGATGCCGATGCCTGCCTGACATTGTTTGACATTGCACGGCATGGCGCCGGCGGCGGTGCGCGCGGCACAGACTGGCGCGCCGTGGGCCTGTAGCGGTCACCTTGGCATACACCTCTGTGGATTTTTGATTTTAGTCAACGACACTGTTGATTCAGATCACTACACCGGCCCCGCACGAAATGGGGCCGCAGCATCCCGAGGCGCCCGGGCGCATCGGCGCGATCCATGACATGTTGCTGATCCGGGGCTTGCTCGACTTCATGCAACCGTATGACGCGCCGCTGGCGACGGAAACCCAACTGGCGCGCGCGCATTCCAGCCAGTATTTGCACAGCATCGCGGCGCGGTCGCCGGCCAGTGGCAGCGTGCAGGTCGATCCCGACACCAGCATGAACCCCTACACTTACCAGGCGGCGCTGCGGGCGGCCGGCGCGGCCGTGCTGGCCACCGACCTGGTACTGACGCGGCGCGCCGGTTTTGCCTTCTGCAACGTGCGTCCGCCCGGCCACCACGCCGAGCACGGCGCGGCCGGCGGATTCTGCTTCTTCAACAATGCCGCCGTCGGCATCCGCCACGCACTCGACGTGCATGGCCTGGAATGCGTGGCGCTGATCGACTTCGACGTCCACCACGGCAACGGCAGCGAAGACATCCTGCGCGACGACGCGCGCGTGCTGATGTGCTCGATCTTCGAGGACAAGCTGTATCCGTTCTGCGGCAATACCTCACGTGGCCCCAACATGGTGAACGTGGCGCTGCCGGCGCGCTCCGGCGGCGACGCGGTGCGTACCGCCATCACTGAACACTGGCGCGGCCCCGTCACCTACCTCGACGTCGGCATGAACGGCACCCTGTCCGACCTGGCCCATTCGCGCGCCGACCTGGCCGTCATTGCGCTGCCCAACGACGAGGTGGCGTTCGCGCTGGAGGTGGCCGGCCGTATCCAGTGCCGCGCGGCGCTGGTGATCTCGGCCGGCGTGGCGCCGCCGCTGGCCAAGGAGTTGCACGCGATCGCGCGCAAGCACGGCCTGCACCTGCTCGGGCCGAACTGCCTGGGCTACCAGCGCCCGCGCCTGCACCTCAATGCCAGCATGGCCGGCCGCCTGGCGCAGCCGGGCAGCCTGGCGCTGATCTCGCAATCCGGCGCGCTGACGTCCGCCATCCTCGACTGGGCCGACAAGAACGCGGTCGGGTTCTCCACCGTGGTCTCGCTGGGCCCCAACACGGCGGTCGACCTGGCGCAGACGCTGGACTTCCTGGTCACCGACCCGGCCACGCAATCGATCGTCATCTGCATGGAGGGCATCACCAACGCGCGCCGCTTCCTGTCGGCGCTGCGCGGCGCGGCCAACACCAAGCCGGTGGTGGTGCTCAAGGCCGGCAACGCGGCGGCGGCGTCGCAGGCGGCGCAAACCCACTCCGGCGCGATTGTCGGCAGCGACGAAGTGTTCGATGCGGCGCTGCGCCGCACTGGCGCGGTATCATGTATGGGGAGCGTTTTACAAACGCGATCAGCTAATTAAACTTTGGCCCCGCACACAAAATTCCTGACAGGTCCCGTTTTTGTTTATGCAGCTCAAATCTTTATGCCGTCCATTCCCGGTGAAAGGCGGCAAGCAAAGCAATCGATACCAAGTTAGCCTCTGCTATATTGTAGAGATGAAAAACTTTGTTCGAAAATTTTTACTATTCGCCAACGCCGTCATTGTCAGCGCGAACGCCTATGCGGCTTTAGGCATGGTGGAACTTGCAGCCGATTCCACATCGGGCCCGGTAACCGTTTTTTATCCAACCCTGCAAGCGGAGCGAAGCGAGCAGCGAGGTTTTTTCCAATTCGACGTCGCCAAAGACGCTCCACCGGTAGCGGGAAACCGTCATCTCATCGTGATCTCTCACGGCTCCCCTGCTTCGCCTTGGGTATATCTTGACCTGGTTCGGGCATTGGTCAATGCTGGTTTTATCGTCGCTATGCCAGAGCATTACGCTGACAACTACAAGGACGATAGCGAGCCGGGACCACCGAGTTGGAAGCGCAGACCCAAAGAAGTATCACAGGCTATCAACAGAATCGGAAAAGAGCCCCGCTTCACACCTTTGGTCAATATTGCCAGCGTTGGAATGTACGGTATGTCCGCCGGTGGGCATACCGCGCTTACTCTGGCAGGCGGTCGATGGTCTCCCTCCCGGCTTCGCGATCACTGTCAAGAGCATATCAACGACGACTTCCACACGTGCGCGGGCCTTTCAACTTCGCTCACTGGCGGGGTATTCGATGGGCTCAAAAAGACGCTTGTACAAATGGTCAGCAACGGAAGGCTCAATGATCCATCGTGGTATGAACACACCGACCCGCGGATAACTGCAATTGTCGCGGGAGTTCCATTCGCGGTCGACTTCGATCCTAACTCCCTCATGGAACCCAAGACAAAACTGGGGATTATTTCCGCGTTGGCGGACAAATGGCTGACTCCAAAATTCCACAGTGAACCCATTCTTCGAGGGTGCAAAGCCTGCGAGAATATTTTGGAACTGCGCAATGGCGGGCACGGTGCACTGCTAAGTCCATTGCCGCCTAAAATTCCCGCTCCTATCGCTGTACTGATCGGCGATCCTCCTGATTTTCAACGAGAAACTGAAGTGCCCCGCATAAATTCCGCCATCACCGAATTTTTTATTCGCCATTTGTTGGCAGACAAGCGCCAAGGGCTTAGCAATTCGTTCGGTGAGCGGGAACATTAGCCGCCCTGGCGTACCACGGCAATGCTTTGTGATTTTTGATTTTAGTCAACGACACTGTTGATTCAGATCACTACACTGGCCCCACAATCTGCTCGCATCTCGCGCAGCGGTGCCCTGCCCCCAACCATGACGATACTTCCCGCGTATATCACTCACAAAGAATGCCTCAAGCACGAAATGGGGCCGCAGCATCCCGAGGCGCCCGGGCGCATCGGCGCGATCCATGACATGTTGCTGATCCGGGGCTTGCTCGACTTCATGCAACCGTATGACGCGCCGCTGGCGACGGAAACCCAACTGGCGCGCGCGCATTCCAGCCAGTATTTGCACAGCATCGCGGCGCGGTCGCCGGCCAGTGGCAGCGTGCAGGTCGATCCCGACACCAGCATGAACCCCTACACTTACCAGGCGGCGCTGCGGGCGGCCGGCGCGGCCGTGCTGGCCACCGACCTGGTACTGACGCGGCGCGCCGGTTTTGCCTTCTGCAACGTGCGTCCGCCCGGCCACCACGCCGAGCACGGCGCGGCCGGCGGATTCTGCTTCTTCAACAATGCCGCCGTCGGCATCCGCCACGCACTCGACGTGCATGGCCTGGAATGCGTGGCGCTGATCGACTTCGACGTCCACCACGGCAACGGCAGCGAAGACATCCTGCGCGACGACGCGCGCGTGCTGATGTGCTCGATCTTCGAGGACAAGCTGTATCCGTTCTGCGGCAATACCTCACGTGGCCCCAACATGGTGAACGTGGCGCTGCCGGCGCGCTCCGGCGGCGACGCGGTGCGTACCGCCATCACTGAACACTGGCTGCCGGCGCTGGAGCGGTTCGCGCCGCAGATGATCTTCATTTCCGCCGGCTTCGACGGCCACCGAGAGGATGACATGGGCAACCTCGGCCTGGTCGAAGCCGACTATGCCTGGATCACCATGCAGATTATGGCGGTGGCGCGGCGCCACGCCGGGGGGCGCATCGTGTCGTGCCTGGAAGGCGGCTATGAATTGTCCTCGCTGGCGCGCAGCGCGGCGGCGCACCTGAAGGTGCTGCTGGGACTCGACGACTAATCACCTGACTTTACCTTACTTGCGAAGCGACGATGCAAGCGCACTACCTTACCCCTCTATTTTCCCCGGCATCGATCGTGGTCTTCTGCGGCAAGGAAGACCAGCCGCAAAGCCAGAGCAGCTACGGCCGCGGCATCCGCGCCCAGCTTGAAGAATCCGGCTTCAGCGGCCCCGTCACCTACCTCGACGTCGGCATGAGCGGCACCCTGTCCGACCTGGCCCATTCGCGCGCCGACCTGGCCGTCATTGCGCTGCCCAACGACGAGGTGGCGTTCGCGCTGGAGGTGGCCGGCCGTATCCAGTGCCGCGCGGCGCTGGTGATCTCGGCCGGCGTGGCGCCGCCGCTGGCCAAGGAGTTGCACGCGATCGCGCGCAAGCACGGCCTGCACCTGCTCGGGCCGAACTGCCTGGGCTACCAGCGCCCGCGCCTGCACCTCAATGCCAGCATGGCCGGCCGCCTGGCGCAGCCGGGCAGCCTGGCGCTGATCTCGCAATCCGGCGCGCTGACGTCCGCCATCCTCGACTGGGCCGACAAGAACGCGGTCGGGTTCTCCACCGTGGTCTCGCTGGGCCCCAACACGGCGGTCGACCTGGCGCAGACGCTGGACTTCCTGGTCACCGACCCGGCCACGCAATCGATCGTCATCTGCATGGAGGGCATCACCAACGCGCGCCGCTTCCTGTCGGCGCTGCGCGGCGCGGCCAACACCAAGCCGGTGGTGGTGCTCAAGGCCGGCAACGCGGCGGCGGCGTCGCAGGCGGCGCAAACCCACTCCGGCGCGATCGTCGGCAGCGACGAAGTGTTCGATGCGGCGCTGCGCCGCACTGGCGCGGTACGCGTCAAATCGTTCGTCCAGCTGTTCGCGGCGGCGAAATGCCTGGCCTCGCGCTACCGCCCGGTCGGGCCGCGCCTGGCCATCGTCACCAACGGCGGCGGCCCCGGCGTGCTGGCCGCCGACTGGATCGCTGAACAAAATCTGCAACTGGCGCAATTGTCGCCCGCGTCCGCGCAGGCGCTGGCGCCGCTGCTGCCGCCGCACGCGACCCTGTACAACCTGCTCGACCTGTCCGAAGAAGCGGGGCCCGAACACTTCGCCAGCGCGCTGCAGGCCTGCGCCCACGACAGCCAGATCGACGGCGTGCTGGTGATCTACTCGCCCAAGCTGGACTGCGACCCGAGCGCGGTGGCGCAGGCGGTGGCCGGCCAATACGCCAGCCTGGGCAAGCCGCTGCTGACTTGCTGGATGGGCGACGCCCAGGTCGGCGAGGCCCGCGGCATCCTGGGCGCGGCCGGCCTGGCCACCTTCCGCACGCCGGAAGCGGCGGTCGATGGTTTCAGCAACATCGCTTCCTTCTACCAGAACCAGCAACTGCTGCACCAGACTCCGCCGCCACTGTCGCAACTGGCCCAGCCCGACCTGGAAGGCGCGCGCCTGCTGATCGAAAGCGTGCTGGCCGAACGCCGCCATGTGCTGACCGAAATGGAATCGAAGGCGCTGCTGGCGGCGTTCCACATCCCGATCACCCATACCATCCTGGCGCGCAGCGCCGGCGAAGCGACCCTGATCGCCAGCCAGCTTGGGTATCCGGTGGCGCTGAAGATCGACTCGCCCGACATCTCGCACAAGTCCGACGTGCAGGGCGTGGCGCTCAACGTGTCCAATGCCGCCGCCGTGCGCGACGGCTACGGCGACATGATGGCCACCGTGCGCCGCCTCGAGCCGAACGCGCACATCAATGGCGTGACGATCCAGAAAATGGCGGGCAAGCGCAATGGCCGCGAGCTGTACATCGGCGTCGTCACGGACCACCTGTTTGGCCCGGTCATCAGCTTTGGCGCCGGTGGCACGATGATAGAACTGATCAACGACCGCGCCGTGGAACTGCCGCCGCTGAACCAGTTCCTGGCCCAGCGCCTGATCGCGCGGGTACGCTCGGCCGGCCTCCTGGGCGAGTGGCGCGGCGCGCCGCCGGTCCAGCGCGAAGCGGTCGAGCACATGCTGCTGCGCGTGTCCGAGATGGTGTGCGAGTTGCCGCAGTTGCGCGAAATGGACATCAACCCGCTGATCGTCGACGAGCATGGCGCGCTGGTGGTGGATGCGCGCATCGTCATCGGCGCGGCGCCGCCGTCGGCGCACGACTACGACCACTTGGCGATCCTGCCCTACCCGTCGACCTACACGCAGGAGTGGCCGATGCGCGGCGGCGGCCAGTACACGCTGCGCCCGATCCAGCCGGACGACGCCTCGATGCTGCAAGACCTGGTGCGCGGCTTGTCGGAAAAGTCGCGCTACTACCGGTTCGCGTCGTCGCTGCGCGAGCTGTCGGTGCCGATGCTGGCGCGCTACACGCTGATCGACTACGACCGCGAAATGGCGCTGGTGGCGGTGCAGCGCAACCGCACGCTGGGGCCGGACGGCGAATTCGTCGAGACCGAGAGCATCATCGGCGTGTCACGCTACATCGCCAATCCCGACCGCAGCAGTTGCGAATTCTCGCTGCTGGTGGACGACCGCTTCAGTGGCCAGGGCCTGGGCACACGCCTGATGCTGGGCATCATGGACGTGGCCCGCGACAAAGGGCTAAGCGAGATCGACGGCCTGGTGCTGTGCAAGAACAGCGGCATGCTCAAGCTGATGGCCAGCCTGGGGTTCCAGATCCAGCCTTACGAAGACGATCCGGACTTCAGGTTGTGCAGTAAGGCGCTGTGAGCGTATACCGGGACCAGCCCGGCCAGACAGCTCAACCCTCCGGCGATATTCGCGGCCATTGACTTATTGCTTAACCGCAATACCGTCGCGCGCCGCGATGTGACACTACCTGTCCCGACAAGAACAGGACGCCACCCGCATGAAGCGCTACACCCTGACCCTGGGCGCGACCACCAGCGCTGGCGGCAAAGTCATTGCCGCATCAAGCCACGGCAGCATCAATGGTGTGGCCATCGCCCTGGAAGGCGATGCGATCAACTGCCCTGCATGTAAATCCATCGGCAAAATCGTTTGTATCGGCGCCCGCATCCCCGAACACTGGAATGGCAAGCAGGTCGGACTCAGCGGCGACTTGTGCGGCTGCGGCTGCAGGCCGCTACCCCGGCTGTACGCATGCCAGACTGTCCGCTACCAGACCCTGGAAGACCACGATGAAACGCCGGCGCCTGCCATCGGTCCCGTGCAGCCGCAGGCATATCAAACCAGTTCCGAGGAAGCGGCCGCGGTGCCTGTCCGCTTCCGGCATGAGCATGACGGCACACCCATTGCACGGCAACCGTACCGCCTTGAATTCACCAACAAAACCATCGAAGGCACCACCAATGTGGATGGCTGCACGGTCCCGCTCACGGCGGCCGACCGCGCCGCATTGATTGCCTGGCACGTGGCGGGGAAATCCTGATCCATTGCGCAATTACTGATGCGATGTTCACCGTTGTTCAAATTTCGGAGGTCCAGCCATGTCCCACGAATCAGCATTTACAGTCCACAAGCATGACGACGTGCCGCTGCACCGCAATGTCACACCCATCGCGGAATGCAAGGTGAGATCGTCCACGGTCGATGGGAAGCCGTGCCGTACCGTCGAAATTCCGATCCTCGGTTGCGCCGGCGTATGGCTGCGCTGCCAACAGGAAGCCCAGGACTGGATCGCGCCAGGGGGAAAACTGATAACCGATCCAATTGCACGCAACCGCCGCATCAATCGCGCTTATGCCCAGCTATGGCTGGCCGACAACCGGTTCCAATGGGCCGGGCTGGCCTCGTTCGCGTCCAAGCAAGTCGGACGCGGATTGCTGCATTCCGCGCAAAAAGTCCATGACGCCAGTCGTGAAATTCACGACATGGCTGGCAGCGGCGCTTATGCCAGCAACACGGAACTGGCCTATGCCAGCACCATGCCGGTCGGGACCAGCGCGGGCGCGAGCTATATGTTTGGCCAGCTAGGGCTGGGCAATAGGTGAGCCGTAAAAAACTGACCCGCGCCGCACTGGCCCTGATGCTGGGATACGCCGCCTGGGCGTATTTTTACGAACCCGACCCGACCCTCCTGTCGGCCCACGTCGGCAAGACTTTCGAGCAGGTCGCACGGGACTCGACTTACCCGGTTGTTGCACGCTCCGGCGGCTCCCCAAAAGATATCCAATGGACTGATATCACAGAGCCTTCCGTGATCATCCGTTTCAGCGATCCCCGACACGGCTTCACATTGCCCCCTACGACATTCGTTGCCGTGACTTACATGTATGGCAAGGTCACCACGATATCCACCTCGCCAATGCTGAAACCGCTGCCCTTTGACGAGGCGGTCGAAGTCTTGGCCCAACTACAGAAACAATTCCAGGCAGGCGGCTGGCAGCCTTGGGCAGACAATGCCAGCCGCTGGTTCGACTTAACTCCCGAGGGTCGCCGGCGTCTGCACCAGGCGATGCACGAGCCAGGGTGGGCGGAGGGCCAAAACCTGGTCGTTCCCGGCAAATACTCGATGATATTCCGGCTGAAATGCACAGCCGGGTGTGCGGACGTGCCGGGCCCTGAGCGCAACCTGATCGATGTGGGATTGCGCCGCGCCGACGATGCAGTGTATGAGTATGGCCCGGTGACGAGGCCTGATGACGGCAGCCAGCGCTAACCTGGCACAGCTGGCGCAGGAAGTATGCCCCACATTTTCAGGCAATACTAAAACGCACGAACCAGTGCTAACCCGCGCTTTCCCTTGCTAACCGATGCTGTCATGATCGTCCAACAAGGCAGCGCCAAAGCGGAAAATTTTTTAGTACGAGATAGTGCAGGTCAGTACGGGTTGGAGCTGGATCGCAGCCAATCGTAACACCGGAATTTGGGAAGAGAAGCCTCTGCTGCCGTACCTGCCCAGTATGCCTGGCATGCCTGGCATGCCCCGCGATTGCGGATGACCACGCGACGCCCGCTTCCCTACGCCACCGCCACCTTCCTCTGCGGCTCCGCCACCAGCGCCGCCGGCCCGTCAAACTGGAATTCCCTGGCGTCATGCAGCGCCCACGCCCCTTCCCCCATCAATTGCAGCACATGGGTGTGGTAACGCAGCACCGCCGGGCGGTGCGCGATGCTGATCAGGGTGGCGCCGCTTTCGCGCAGCCGCGCGTACAGCGATGCTTCATTGCCGCTGTCGAGCGCGCTGGTCGCTTCGTCGAGGATGACGATGTTGGGCGCATGCACCAGCACGCGCGCGAAGGCCAGGCGTTGCTGCTCGCCGACCGACAACAGCTTGTCCCAGTCACGCACCGCATCGAGGCCACCCATGCGGTCAGCCAGGTGCGGCAAGTGCACCTGCTCAAGGATCTCCAGCAATTGTTCATCGCCGAGCGGCGATGCCGCGCTCGGATAAATCAATTGGCTGCGCAGCGTGCCCGATTGCAGGTAAGGCTGCTGGGGCAGGAAAAAGAAATCGTCCAGTGGCGGCTGGTGGATCACGCCGCTGCCGGTCTGCCACAGGCCGGCAATGGCGCGCAGCAGCGAACTCTTGCCGCAGCCGCTGTCGCCGGTGATCAGCAGCGCATCGCCCGGTTTCAAGGCCAGGCTCAATTCCCTGATCAGCACGCGCTCCGATTGCGGCGGATGCAGGGTGACCGATTCGAGCGCCAGGTGACGGGCCGGGCGCAATTCGATGCGCGGCGTGGCGGCGGGGCCAGCAGCGGCCGTGTCCGGCGCCACATTGGGCAATACCAGGTCCGACAACGCCTGCAGGCGGCCGATCCCCGCCACGAATCGGCTCAGGCTTTCGAAGTTGTCGACAATGACCGCCACCGCGCCCAGCACGGCGGTAAACGCGCCGGCCGCCTGCACGGCCCGCCCCACTTCCAGCTCGCCCGACAGCACGCGCTCCGCCAGGATCACGCCCGGCAGCACCAGCGTCAATTGGCTGAAGGTGCGCTGGAACAGGTTGAGCGAGCGCTGTTTCCTGATCAGCCTGGCGAAGTTGTTGATGACCTTGTCGAACTTGCTGTCGATGTAGGCGCGCTCCTGTGCCTCGCCGCGGTAGAAGGCAATGGACTCGGCGTTTTCACGCAGGCGCATCAGGCTGAAACGGAAATCCGCTTCGCGCCGCAATTGCCAGAAATTCAGCTGGATCAGCGGATTGCCAAAGACATAGAGCGCTATCGTGGTACCCAGCAATGCATAGACCGCCAGCACCCCGACCAGCAGATGCGAAATCGACCACAGCACCGTGCTGAACGCCACCAGCTGCATGATGGAACCGAGGAAAATCAGCAGGAAGTGGATCGAGCGGCCGGTGAACGTGTTGATGTCTTCACTGATGCGCTGGTCCGGGTTGTCGATCTCGCTGTCGGTGCCCAGCGCATAATATTTGCGGCCGGCCAGGTAGCCATCGAGAAAACGGCCGGTGAGCCAGCGCCGCCAGTGGTTGGCGAACAAGTCGCGCATGTAGTAATAGAAGGCGTAGACCGGCACCGCGAACGCCAGCACCAGCAGGCAGGCGCGCACCGTGGTCCAGAAACGGTCGCCATCGCGGGCGGCCAGCGCGGACGTCATATCGCCGGCCTGGTTGTTGAGCATGACCGCGAATTTGGTCTCGAGCAACATCAATACGATCAACAGCAACAGCAGGCCCCACGCCTTCTTTCTTTCGTCTTCCAGCCAGTACGGTTTGGCCACGTTGACGAATTGGCGCCATGCGGCAAGCGACAGGCGGGCGGAACGGGGTTGCTTCGGGTGCGGCGCCGGGTTGTCGCGGGAAGCGTCGCCGGCCGGAGTGGTGGTAGCCATGATGTTGTTATGTTCGCTGTAGTGGTCGGCACAGGAAGTTCCCGTGCCGTGCACCAAGCATCCCACCGGGCCCGCACCTGTTCAGTGCGGAAACAGACATAGCGGTGGTTTCAGCAGCTGGGCTCCGTACCCTGTGCTTATCCTGGCAGCATCAACCCTTCGGCCAGCGCCAATTGTTCCATGGCCTGTTCCAGCACGGCGCGCGCCCTGCCCGCAGCCTGGTACAGGTCCCGGTGCAGCAGCCGGTCGGCTTCGTTGCGCGACGCGCACTGTGCGCTGTAGCGCTCGAAACTGCCGACCATCAGCAGCAGGTCGGCCAGATGCCGGGGGCACTCGCACGCCAGCCGGTTGCCGGCATTGGAAATCGCGGCCAGCGCCTGCTCATCGAAGCGCGGCGGGGCGGCGGTTTCCGGCACGGCGCGGGGCGGCGGCGCACCCTTGCCGGCCAGCGCCGCCCGGCACAACGCCGCCAGCTCGGAGACGTCCGCCGGCACGCGCGCCACCAGCCAGCCCTGTGCCCTCATCGTGCGGATGGTGGCGCTGGAGGAAAAGCGGTAGAGCACCATCACGGCGGCAGCCTGCGTGGCGTCCAGTACCGCGGCAATGCCGGGCATCGCGGCTTCGTGCAATTCCGACAACTCCACCACCAGCACATCCGCCGCCTTACTGGCCACCCCGCCGGCCGCGCCACCGGTCACTCCACTGGCCGGCAGCGCGGCGGCGTCTTCCAGCCGGCTCCAGCTGGCCACGACGTGCAACCGCGCGTGGGCGCCGCTGGCGGCAATGCGGTGCGCCAGGCTTGCGCCGGTCACCGCCAACCGGAGCGGCCCCTCGACAGCCGCCGCGCCAGATTCCCCACTGGCGCCCGCCAGCGCCAGTAACTGCGCAGGCGCCAGCGTGGCCAGCTGCCCGATCGGGTGCCCCTGGTCGACCAATTGCTTGAGCAGTCCAAGGCGCCTGACCTGCTCTTCCGAATACAGGCGCTGGCCGCGTTCCGAGCGCTCGGTTTCGGACAGGCCGTAACGCCGCTCCCATACACGCAGGGTTTCGACGGACAAGCCGGCCAGACGCGCCGCCGCGCCACTGCGGTACCAGACCCCGTTCCCGGGGCTATAAATTTTCTTGGATGACATCGTTGAACCGAGATTGAACCGTTAACTTAGTATTTTACCGGTTCACACGATAGATCCACACCACACAATGTTCTACACTTTCACTCCTGTGCGTGCATCAAGCAAAGCAACAGCAGTTCAATATCTGTTCAACCCAAGGCTGATCATGAAAACCGATCCATGCCGCATCAAGCAACACTCCCCATGACTCCACGACTTGGCCTGGTCTGCATCACGCAATCGAATGAAGTGCGCTACCGGACGGTGACGCGCAAGCGCCTGCTGGAACTGCCGCCGGAGGGCCAGCACAAGCTGCTCGACGACATTTACCGCGACAATATCCAAAGCCTGGACACGGCGCTGCGTTATTGCGAACGCGAAGGCATCACGCTGTACCGTATTCCGTCATCGATCTTTCCCTTTGCCGACGAAGACATCGGGCGCGACGTGCTGCAGCCGTTGGCCGGCGCGCTTGCGCGCACGGGACAACGGGCTTCCGAGCGCCACATCCGCCTGGTGATGCATCCCGACCAGTTCGTCGTGCTCAGCTCCGATTCAGCCGACGTGGTCGCCAACAGCATCAAGATTTTGCAAATGCACGCCGACATCATGGACTTGCTCCTGCAGCCGCGGTCGCCCTGGGCGCTGCTGGAAATCCACGGCGGCAAGGCCGGGCGCGCCGATGCGCTGGTCGAGCGCATTGGCGCGCTGCCGGACGCGATCCGCTTGCGGCTGGGCCTGGAGAACGATGAGTATTCCTACAGCGCCGCGGAAATTCACGCGATCTGCGTGCGCAGCGGCGTGCCGATGGTGCTCGATGCGCACCACCACATCGTGCACGAAAAACTGCCGACCTATGACGATCCCAGTGTGGCGGACATGCTGGCCAAGGCGCGCGCCACCTGGCCCGATCCGGCCTGGCAGCTGGTGCACATATCGAATGGGCGCAGCAGCTTCAATGACCGCCAGCACGCCGACATGATCACCGTGATGCCCGCCAGTTACGTCCATGCGCCGTATATCGAAATCGAGGCCAAGGCCAAGGAACAGGCCATGCAGCAGTTGCGGGGCTGGGTGCGGGAAGCCGGGCGCACGGCGGCGTGACGGCCGCATCGCCGCACAGATGCATGCACCTGCCGCCCAAGGCGGACACAGGCCCACCAGGCAGGCATAGACGGCCATAGGCTGCCATAAGCCGCCATCAGCTGCCATCAGCGGAAACCAGGGTCATTTCCTTCAATACGGGCGCGGCGGCGCCGCGTATCGTCATCCGGTCGTTATTTCCCGGAGACCCACCCTCATGAGCATGCTGTTTTCCATGGCCGCCTTCGCGCTGGCTTCTTCCATTTCCCCCGGCCCGGTCAATGTCGTCGCCCTCAGCAGCGGCGCGCAGCACGGCTTGCGGGCCAGCATGCGCCACGTGACCGGCGCCACGGTCGGTTTTACCCTGCTGCTGTTGCTGACCGGCGCGGGCCTGCATGAACTGCTGATGCGCGTGCCGGCCATGATGCGGGCCACCCAGCTGGCCGGCGCCGCCTTCCTGTTATGGATGGCGTGGAAACTCGCGCGCGACGATGGCGCGCTGGAGCTGCGCGGCGCCGGCAAGGGCCCGTCGCTGCTGACCGGCGCCGCCATGCAGTGGCTTAACCCCAAAGCCTGGGTGGCGTCGGTGGCGGGCATGGGGGCCTTTGCCGCCAGCGGCGAAGCCGCGCTGGTGTGGCAATTCGCCGCGCTGTATTTCGCGGTCTGTTACGTGTCGATCGCCTGCTGGGCCTATGCGGGCACCCTGCTGCGCAGCCGGCTGCACGATCCGGCCGGCATGCAGCTGTTCAACCGCTGCATGGCGCTGCTGCTGGCGGCCAGCGCGCTTTACCTGCTGGCCAACGACATCGCCACTGGCGATATCAGCGGAATCATCGACGGTACTGGCCTGGCGTTGCCGCAATAAACTGTTTGAAGGTGCGCTGGAAATGCGCCTGGTCGGCAAAGCCGGTTTCCAGCGCCACCTCGGCAATCGCGCCGCCATCCTTAAGCAGACCGCGCGCGCGTTCGACGCGGCGGTTCAACAGGTACGCGTGCGGCGTCATGCCGTAACGCTTCCTGAAGGCGCGGATCAGGTAGGACGCCGACAGGCCGGACGCGTCGCAAATCGCCTCCAGCGTCACGGCGGCCGTGCAGTTGTCGCTGATGTATTCGGCCGCGCGTTCGAGCTTGCGGTTCGCCTCGCGCCTGGCGACCGTCAGCGGATCGACATTCGCCTGCACCTGTTCAAAGAACGTCACCGCCGCGCACTGCCGCTCCAGCAGGCCGGCCGTGCAGCCGGTCAGCACTTCGTAGAAGCGGTTGAATTCAGCATAGAGCGCCGGCGACGTGCTCATGACCGCGGCATAGGGCCGGAAGTCCTGGTTGGTGCTGGCGCCCCACGCTTGCTGCAACTCTCCCAGCCAGGCGCTGTCGACATACACCATGCGGTAAGACCACGGTTCATCGGAGACCGGATTGCAGCCATGGGCGTCGCCCGGGTTCATCAGCACCACCGTGCCCGGCCCCACTTGCTGCCGCGACGCCTGGTTCAGGTAATCCGTGCGGCCACGGCGGATGACGCCGATGGAAAACGTTTCATGCGTATGTTTCGCGTAACAGACCTTGCGCCCGTCGTCGATCTCCCGCGCTTCGATGAAGGGCAGGCCGGGGTCGCGCCAGAAACGCGGATTGGGGTCGGGATGGAGGGTTGCCATGCTGATAGGATAGCCGATCCCGGCCGGGAACGCCCGGCCACGCGCATCCGGCGCCTGCACCAAAAGAAGGCAGCCCACTCCCAGCATGGTGCGCCCGGCGCCGCCGCGCCCCATGACAATGCGCATATGCACCGGCACGGCCCCCGTCGTGGTGCGATTTCTGTTAGGCCCGACTCTTGCTTAGTGACCGTAACGTAAAGAAGTCATTTCCGCGCATCGGAATACGTTGAACGATCACACAATAATTTAAGGATGGGAACAACATGGCATACCTCGCACCTTCGGAATTCGTCACAAAAATGGTGGATGCAGGCGAGTCCAAGATTTACATGGCCGCACGCGATTCACTGATCCGCGCCTACATGGCCGGCGCCATCCTGGCGCTGTCGGCCGTGTTCGCGGTCCACTGCTCGGTGCAGACCGGCATGCCCCTGGTGGGCGCGCTCCTGTTCCCGGTCGGTTTTTGCATGCTGTACCTGCTGGGCTTCGACTTGCTGACCGGCGTGCTGGTATTGACGCCGCTGGCGTGGCTGGACAAGCGTCCCGGCGTGACGCTGCGCGCCGTGCTGAAAAACTGGGGCCTGGTTTTCATCGGTAACTTCCTGGGCGCCCTCACCGTGGCGGTCCTGATGGCCATCGTCTTCACCAATGGATTCCAGACCGAGCCAAGCAAGGTTGGCGTGACGATCGCCGGCATCGGTGAAGCGCGCACGCTCGGCTATGCGAAGTTTGGCGCGGCCGGCATGCTGACGCTGTTCGTGCGCGGGATGCTGTGCAACTGGATGGTGTCGACCGGCGTGGTCGGCGCGATGATTTCCACCACCGTCAGCGGCAAGGTCATCGCCATGTGGATGCCGATCATGCTGTTCTTCGCGATGGCGTTCGAGCACTCGGTGGTCAACATGTTCCTGTTCCCGTCGGCCATGCTGATGGGCGGTAATTTCTCCGTGCTGGACTACCTGATCTGGAACGAAATCCCGACCGTGCTGGGCAACCTGGTGGGCGGCCTGTCGTTCACCGGCCTCACGCTGTACACTACCCACATCAAGACCGCGCCCAAGCGCAACCTGAAAAAAGTGGCCTGAACGCGCCACCTGCCCGGGCGGCCACGCGGCCGCCCGGGCGCCTTCTTATGTCCAACCAGCTCACCATCTCCGCCGGCCAGTATTCCTGCAAGGGACGCAAGGACGTCAACCAGGATTTCCACGGTATCTATCTGGCGCGCGGACCGCAGCTGGGCCACAAGGGCATTGCCATCGCGCTGGCCGACGGCATCAGCGGCAGCGACGTCAGCCAGGTAGCCAGCCAGTTTGCCGTCACCGGCTTTTTGGAAGACTATTACTGCACGTCCGAGGCGTGGAGCGTCAAGACCTCGGCCGAACGCGTGCTGGCCGCCACCAATTCCTGGCTGTATTCGCAAACGCAGCAAGGGCGCGGGCGCTATGACAAGGACCAGGGTTACGTCTGTACGCTGAGCACCATGGTCATCAAGTCGACCACGGCGCACATCTTCCACGTCGGCGACACCCGCATCTACCGCCTGCACGGGTCGGTGCTGGAACAGTTGACGGTGGACCACCGTATCCAGGTCTCGCCGGAACAGAGTTACCTGAGCCGCGCGCTCGGCGTCAACAGCCAGCTGGAAATCGATTACCGCACCTTGCCGGTGGAAACCGGCGACCTGTTCGTGCTGGCCACCGACGGTGTCTACGAATATACCGATGGCGCGTTCATCGCCGCCGCGATCGCGGCCGCGCCACAGCTGGACCAGGCCGCGCAAGCCATCGTCGAGGAAGCGTACCGGCGCGGCAGCCCGGACAACCTGACCGTGCAACTGGTGCGCGTGGACGCGCTGCCGCGTCCCGGCGCCAACGAACTGGTGCAACAATACGCCACGCTGCCCTTCCCGCCCTTGCTGGAAGCCGGCCATGTCTTCGATGGCTACAGGATCCTGCGCGAACTGCACGGCAGCAGCCGCAGCCACCTTTACCTGGCGCAGGACCCGGACAGCGGCCAGCGACTCGTGATCAAGGCCCCGTCGGTCGACTTGCAGGCCGACCCCGATTACGTCGAACGCTTCCTGATGGAAGAATGGGTGGCGCGCCGCCTGCACAGCCCGCACGTGCTCAAGCCGTACGTGCACAGCCGCCCGCGCAATTACCTGTACGTGCTGGTGGAATTCATCGAAGGCCAGACGCTGGCGCAATGGATGCACGACCATCCCCGGCCCGGATTGCCGGTGGTGCGCGCCATCATCGGGCAGGTGGCGAAGGGCTTGCGCGCGTTCCACCGGCAAGACATGCTGCACCAGGACCTGCGTCCGGAAAATATCATGATCGACAGCGCGGGCATGGTCACCCTCATTGATTTCGGCTCGGCCAGCGTGGCCGGCATCAGTGAAGGCCATGGCCACGCCGGGCAGGCCGCCGTGCCGGGCGCGCTGCAATGCACGGCCCCCGAATATTTCCTTGGCGAAGAGGGCTCGGCCCGTTCCGACATTTATTCGCTGGGCGTGATCGTCTACCAGATGCTGACCGGGACGCTGCCGTATGGCGTCGACGTGCCCAAGGCCCGCACCCGCGCCGCCCAGCGCAAGCTGACTTACGATACCGCGCTGGCGCGCAACCGCGACGTACCGCCCTGGGTCGATGAAGCCATCAAAAAAGCCGTCCACCCCGACCCGCTGCGCCGCCACGACGATGTCGCGGAATTCCTGTACGACCTGGAACACCCGAACCGCGCCTTCCTCGGCGGGAAGCCCCTGCCGCTGATCGAGCGCAATCCGCTGGCGTTCTGGAAAGGGTTGTCATTCGTGCTGGCGCTGGCCTTGCTGCTGACACTGGCCTTCAAAGGGCGCTGACAGCCGCCCCAGCGCCCTTGCGCCCCGCTCCAGAAAATACCCCGGCCTGAAGGCCTGTCGCATTTCAGTTGCTTGGTCCGCTTCACTGGGCCGCTGCATTGGTCACTTAGCTGGCCGCGTCATTGCCCGCGCCGCTGCCAGCTTTGCTGCCGCGCGGCCCGTTCCCCCTCCGCATCGAGCGCCGGCCCGGCTATGCGGGCGTCGATGGCCTCCAGCACCGCCGCCGGCATGGCGCTGCCAGCCTGCCGGTAGTCGCCGGCCGCCTCCTGCTCCGCCTGCGCCACCACCGGCAAGAGCCACTGGCCACCCTGGCGGCACGCCAGGCCGGCGGACGCGCCGGCAACGAAGCTGCGGCACAGCGCCCCATCCTTCGCGACGAAGCTGACGCCGATTTTCACGCCGGCGTTGCCTGCCGTGTCGCCGGCCAGCCGGGTGGACAAGGCCTCCGCCAGCACGCCGGTGGCGACCAGCGCCGTCCCGTTGCCGGCAACGCCGGACTGCGGCTGGCCGCCTCCGATCCACAGGCTGCCGGCCAGCACGCCGACCGCCAGCGACGCCGCCATGCCGCCCCACTGCGCCCAAGACCAGCCGTGGCGCGGTGCGCGCGCCGCAGCGAGGTCCGCCACCTTGTCCGGCAATACGGCAGCCGCCAGGCGCGCCGGCATCGGTTCTTCCAGCACCGGCGCGAACGCGGCAAACACGTCGGCCCGCAGCGCCTGGTGCCGCGCCACCCGCGCCGCCAGCTCCGGATCGTCAAGCATGGCGCGTTCGACTTGTTCGCGTTCCGGCGGCGCCAGTTCGCCATCGGCATACGCCATCAAGGTTTCATCGGAAAAACTCATTTTGCCGCCCTCACTTGATCGGATAACAATTCCTGCAACGCCGCGCGGGCGCGCACCAGCCGGCTGGTCAAGGTCCCCATCGGGATTTCCAGCACCTCGGCCGCCTCCTTGTACGGCAAGCCGTCCACCAGCACCAGCGCGATCACCATGCGGTGTTCCTCCGACAGCATGCTGACGGCTTTTTCAATCGCCATGCGCTGCTGTTGCGCTTCGGCATGGCCGTCGCCGACGTGTTCCCCCTCCTCTTCCGGCGCAAACAGCCGGTCGCGCCGCATGCGCGAGCGCACTTCATCGATCCAGGCGTTTTTCACGATCCTGAACATCCAGCTGTCGAGCCGCGTGCCGGGCTCCCATTGCGCGCTGCGCTGCAACGCGCGCTCGATGGCGACCTGCACCAGGTCATCCGCATCTTCGCGGTGATACACCAGGCTGCGGGCAAAGCGGCGCAGGCGCGGCAACAGCGCGGCGATTTCATTGTTGATGGAAACGTGGGCAGTCATGGATTAACAGGTAAACGATGACGCGATGGATTTTAATCCCTGTCCCGTTCGTTTTACTGCAATAACCCCGATTCTTATATCATCCAGCCATCATGACGATCCGCCCGCTTCTCACCGCACTGGCCTGCGCGCTCGCGGCATCCTGCGCCCATGCGCAGCTGCACTTGCCGCAATTGCAATTGCCACAGTTACCACAATTGCCATTGCAGGACCGCGTGGCCGGCCCGCTGCTGCGCGACAGCCAGCGTTTGCTGGACCGGCGCGACATCGCGGATTTGCGCAACCTGCGCATGAGGCAAATCGGCGAGTTGCTGAATCGGCACCGCGACGTGCTGGACGCCGATCCGCGCGGCGAACCCGTGGTGCGGCATGAAATCCTGGCCTGGGGTGCCAGCCAGGATGGCTTGGCTGCCGCCCGCACTGAAGGCTTGTCCATCACCGGCGGCGCCGACGGCTTGCTGGTATTGCGCGCACCCGCCGGCGTGGACATGGCCGCCATGCTGGAGCGCTTGCGCGCCGCCGATCCTGGCGGCGCTTACGACTACAACCATATCTATACCGGCAGCGCCGCCCCGGAAGAGCCGCAGGGCGGGCAAGAGCGGCCGACGCTGGGCCGGCAGCCTGGGGCTGGAGGCGGGGCAGGCGCCGGTCCCGGGACTGCAACCGGACCTGGGGCCAGGGCTGCCGCGGCGGCGGGGGCCGGATTTGTCGCTGGCGCGGGGACTGCAACTGAAACCGGGCCCCGGAGCGCGGCTGGAGCTGGCGCTGGCCCCGGCGCGGGCGCTGCCGCGCCGCGGGTCGGGCTGGTCGACAGCGGCGTCGAGCGCGGCCACGAAGTCTTTGCCGACGCCGCCATCGAGTCCTGGGGCTGCGACGGCGGCGCCCATCCGGCCGCCCATGGCACGGCAGTGGCGGCGCTGATGATCGGCCGTTCGGCGCGTTTCAGCGGCGCCGCGCCGCAGGCCACCCTGTATGCGGCCGATATCTATTGCGACAGCCCCACTGGCGGCTCGGCCGCGCGCATTGCCGCGGCGCTGGACTGGCTGGCGCGCCGCCAGGTCATGGTGATCAATCTCAGCCTGGTCGGGCCGCACAACCAGATCCTCGAGCGCGTGGTGCGCGCCATGGTGCAGCGCGGCCACTTGCTGGTGGCGGCGGTCGGCAATGACGGCCCGGCCGCGCCGCCGCTGTATCCTGCCAGTTATCCGGGCGTGGTGGGCGTCACCGGCGTGGACCGGCAGGGCCGCCCGCTGCCGGAAGCCGCACGCGGCCCGCAAGTCATGTTCGCCGCGCCCGGCAGCCAGATGGTCAGCGCCGCCATTGGCTCCCCGCCCTACCGCACCGTGCGCGGCACGTCGTACGCCGCGCCGCTGGTGGCCGCGCTGCTGTGCCAGGGACTGGGCGCACCATCGCCGCAAGCATCGCAATCCGCGCTGGCACGGCTGATCCTGTCCGCTGCTGGCTCAGTTGCCGGCTCGGTAGCCGGCAATGCTACCGCCACGCGTGGCAACGATACCGGCTACGGCGTGCTGGGCATGGCGCTGCGCAACGATCCTTCCGCCTTCCGCTGAATTTTTTTTAAAAAAATTTTCAGGACGATGGATTAAACCCGGCAGCCATGCCGTTTTCCATGTAACAGCCGCGGACGGTCCGCGGCGCTTATGAGGAGAACATCATGAAAAACATCACCATCGCCAAGCAATTGATCATCGCCCTGTCGGTCGGCATGGCCTGTTCGGCACAGGCCCAGTTGCTCGGCCGCGGCGGCATTGGCGGCATGGTAGGCGGCGCCGGCCAGATCGGCGGCCAGTTGAACGGCATGACGTCCTTTGCCGGCCGTGGCGATATGGTGGAGCGCACGCGCCCCGTTACCGGCGCCATCGATACCAGCGCCTTGCGCAAGCCGGCCGGCACCAGCGGGGAAGCCGGCGGCAATGGCGCGGCGTCCGGCTCGCTGGCCGGCGACGTCATGAAAAACGTTTCAGTCGCGGCGCCCACGGCGAAGGACACGGGCGCCGCTAGCAGCGCCGGCAACAGTGGGAGCGCCGGCGCGGGCGGCAGCGGCGGCGGCGCGATGCAGGGCGCGCTCAGCGTGGACAGCGGCAACAGCGCCGGCCTGGCGGGCAGCGTGGCGCAGGCCGCGCGCGGCACGGCGCAACCACTGCGCGACGGCGCGCAATCGCTGGCGGATGGCACGCGCGCCTACGCCCAGTCCACCACGGGGACGGCCGCGTCGTCCGCCGCGGGCGCGCGGCAGGCGGCTGCCGACGGCATGAGCGGGATCGGCGGCGCCGCGGCCGGCGCGCAACCGTCGGCCAATATCAGCGGCATGTTGAATGGCTCGGCATCCGGCGCGGCCAATGCGGCTGCCGATGGCGCGGGACGGGACAAGCAAGCCGGTGCCCCGGGCGGGGCCGCGAATGGCCCGGCATCCGGTGCGGTGGGCGGTGCGATGAACGGCCTGGCCAAGGGCGCGCAATCGAGCATGCAGCCCGGTGCGCAATCCGGCACGGGCGGCACGGGCGGCGGCGCGGCAAATGGCACGAAGAGCGGCGCTTCGGGCAGCGCGGCACAGGGCGCGAAAGCCGGCGCCGCAGGCCGGGGCAAGGCTGGCGGGGCAAACAAGGTGGCGGGCCGCCCGGCCGCCAATGCAGGCGCCGGCGGCGCCATGTGACGCCTAGGGCACGATGCGGCGCAAGTCGTCCAGCCCGAACGGCAACTTGCGCAAACGCTTGCCGGTCAGGCGGAAAAGCGCGTTGGCGAACGCCGGCGCCAGCGGCGGCACGCCGGCCTCCCCCACGCCTGCCGGCGGCTCGTCGGATGGCACGATGAACACGTCGACGTGCGGCATGTCTGGCATGCGCGCCACGGTGTAGTCGTTGAAATTGGCCTGCTCGACCACGCCATCATTGAGCGTGATGGAGGAACCCGGCAACGTGGTGCCAAGCGCCATCAGCACCGCGCCCTGCACCTGCGCTTCAATCGTCAACGGATTCACAGCCGTGTTGCAATGGACCCCGGCGGTGACGCGATGCAGCCGGGGCGCGCCATCCCTGATGGATGCCTCGACCACGTAAGCCACCACGCTGCCGGACGGCCCATGCAGCGCCACACCCCAGGCATGGCCGGGGGGCAGCTGCCTGCGGCCATAACCCGACCTCGCCACCGCCAGCTCGAGCGCGGCGAGGTGGCGCGGGCGGCGTCCATCCAGCAACCTGCGCCGGTATGCCACCGGGTCGGCGCCGGCCGCGTGGGCTGCTTCGTCGACCAGCGTTTCCATGACGAAGGCGGTATGGGTCGATGCGGCGCCGCGCCACCATAACACCGGCACGTTGGCTTTAGGGTGGTGCACGGAAAGGTTCACCGGCAACGCATACGTTTCGCCTATGCCCTCGGTCGTGGTGGTGTCGACGCCATTTTTGACCAGCGCCCCTTCGAACGGCGTGCCGGCGCTGATGGACTGGCCGACGATGACATGGTTCCACGCGACCACGGCGCCATGCTCGTCGAGCCCGATATCGGCCTTGTGCACGTGCGACGGCCGGTACCAGCCGCCCTTGATGTCATCCTCGCGGCTCCAGACGACTTTCAGCGGGCCGCGCCGGTACGCCTTTGCGATGTTGACGGCCTCGATCAAGTCATCCGAAGTCGTCACGCCGCGCCGCCCGAAGCCGCCACCCGACATCATGGTATGCAAGGTGACTTGCGCTGGATTCAGGCCGGCGCAAGCCGCGATGGCGCCATGGTCGAATGTCTGGAATTGCGAACCGCTCCACACGGTGCACGCATCCGTCCTGAGGTCGACCATGCAATTGATCGGCTCCATCGGCGCATGCGCCAGGTAAGGGAATTCATAGACCGCCGAAATACGGGCGTGCGCCGACGCGAGCTTGCCCGCGTCGGCCACGATGGCGGGCAGGCCCGCGGTATTGGCCAGTGCGCGATAGGCGCCGGCCTGGCGCGCTGAGCTGACTTTTTCCACGGCGCCCGTGTCCCATTCCACGACCAGCGCGTCGCGGCCCAGCTTTGCCGGCCAGTACCCATCGGCGATCACCGCCAGGCCGCGGCCGCCACCGCAGACCGGCACCTCGACCACGTCGATCACGCCACGGATGGCCCTGGCCTTGCCGGCGTCGAGATTGCGCACCGTGGCGCCGAATACCGGCGGACGCGCAACCACGGCGACTTTCGCACCGGGCAGCGTGAAGTCGATGCCGAATTGCTGGCTGCCATCCGACTTGGCGCGCGCATCGAGGCGCCTGACGGGTTTGCCGATATGGCGGAACGCCCGCGCTTCCTTCAGCCTGACCGTGGCCGGCGGAGGCAGGCGCATGGCCGCATCGGCCAGCGCGCCGTAGGCTGCCCGCTTGCCCCCCGGCCCCAGCACCATGCCGTTGGCGGTGCGGCACTGTTCCGGACTGACTTGCCACCGGGCCGCGGCGGCCGCGACCAGCATGGCGCGGGCGCGGGCGCCGGTTTCGCGATAATGGGTATAGGAGTGCGCAATTGAAATCGAACCGCCGGTCATCTGGATGCCGAAGCGCGGGTCCTTGTAGGCGTCGCCGGCGGGCGCAAGTTCGCTGCGGACCAGTTGCCAGTCGGCGTCGAGTTCCTCGGCAATCAGCATCGGCAATGCGGTATTGACACCCTGGCCGAATTCCAGCCGGTTGACCATGACGGTCACGGCGCCGTCGCGCGCGATGTGCAGGAAAGCGTTCGGCGCCGGCGCCTTGTCTACACCCGCGGCGCGCGCCAGCCGGTTGCCGCCAGGGATGAAGAAGCCCACTGTCAGCCCACCCGTGGCGGCTACCGCAGCCCGCAGGAAGCGGCGGCGCGGCATCCGCCGTGTGAAAGCGCCAGGCGATACCGCCTTGCCAAACCGTAGATTACGCATGATGACGCATAGCCGATCCTCGCCGGTGAATAACCGCCGGGATGGCGGCAACGCCAGGAATGTTACTGCGCCCGGCCGGGACTGGCGTTATCAAATCCGCCAGAGCGGGCAGCGAAATCCGTCATCCAGGCCCTCGCCTCCGGCAAGTTCGTGCCGGCAGGGCGGGCGGCAGCCGATGGCGGCGCGGCCGAAGCGCCATACACGCCATACACGCCATACTTGACCCCCATGGCGTTTTAGGCCACGCTGCCGCCTGCGCCAGCGCGATTAATATATGGAAAACAATATGGGTATCCTGGTCAATCCCGCCGAGATCGAATTCAGCGCCATCCGCGCCCAGGGGCCGGGCGGGCAAAACGTCAACAAGGTCTCGTGTGCTGTCCACGCCCGTTTCGACATCGGCGCATCGTCGCTGCCGCCATACGTCAAGGAACGCCTGCTGGACATGCGCGACGCCCGCATCACGCGCGACGGGGTGCTGGTGCTGAAGGCCCAGCAGTCGCGCAGCCTGGGACAAAACAAGGAAGAAGTGCTGCGGCGGCTGCAGGCGCTGGTCGACCAGGCGGCCCAGGTCCAGGCGGTGCGCCGCCCCACCAGGCCCACGCGCGGTTCGCAGCGGCGCCGTCTCGATGAAAAAACCCGTAGCGGCCAGGTCAAGGCGCTGCGCGGCAAAGTGCACATATAGTCCGTGCCGGCCGCTCCAGTGCTGGCGACGCGCCGCCATCATTCCGATACCGTGGCTGGCGCGCCGGCGGAAGCCGGACCAGGTTGGCTTGCCCGTGCATTATCATTGCTGCTGTTGACCTGACCGGCGAATTTCATGGGACCACGCTGCCGTTGGCGCACCGCCGTACCGCTGCTCCGCATCCTGGCCAGCCTGCCGGGCTGCGCCATCGGCGCCGCGTGTGCCGGCGATGGGCCGGCCGGCGCGCCACCGCTGCGGCCGACGGCGCCTCCCGCCGTGCAACAAGCCGCGCCGCCAGGGCCGCACGCAATCTCGCCACGAACCGCACCGCCGTCCGCGCTACCGGCCGCGCTGCAAGCCGCGCTGGCCAGCGGCGACGCCAGCGCCGTACCGCTGGCGACGGTCATGGCCGCCGCCAGGGCGGAAGTCGCGGCGCACATTGCGCGGACCGGCGCCGGGCTGCAAGCGGCCGGGCAAAGCGCGCAGGCCGGCGCAGTCCCCGGTTCCCCGCTCACGACGCCAGCCACGCTGGCCAGCCTGCAGACGATGCTGGAACGGCTGGAGCTTGGCGACTTCAGCACCACGTGGAGCGGCTGCACCACGGCCAAACGCATCGATTGCAGCGGCGATGCGGCTTACATGGCGGAGTTCGGCGCGCCCGCCGCGCAAGTGCGCAGCGCCCTGCGCGCGCTCGACGCGGCAGGCACGCCGCTGTTCGCGCGGCCCGGCCGCGAACTGGAAAAGCTGCTGGTATTGCTGGGCGATAAATACCGGGAAACCGTGCGCTACCCGATGGACAAGTCCGCCAACCGGCAGGATTTCTTCCGCGCGTATTATTCCGACGCGGCCGTGTTCATCCACCGCGGCCACACCGCCGTGGCGCAAAACCTCGGCAATTTCTCCGCCATGATTGCCGCGGAGACGCCATCGGTCCGGCACACCGTCACCACGCCGCGCCCGGCCGGCGGCGGCAAGGAATACCTGACCGGCCTGTACGTGGTTCCCGGCAAGACCGTCTCCCTGACCCGCAGCGGCAACGGCGGCGGCGTGCGCTTTGGCCTGAACATGTTGCGCGACACCACCTGGGTCTTCAATACCTATGACCGCCCGACCCACATTGCGTCGCCGCGCGCGCCGCTGTTGCCGGATCAACCGGTGACCATCACCAGCCCGTTCGGCGGCCCGCTGCTGCTGTTCATCGACGCAGCGCCCGGCGACAGCGGCCCCGTGACCGTGCAGGTCGACGGCGCCATCACGCACCCGGTGCTGCGCAACGCCGATGACCAGGACGCCGTCGCCGCGTTCCAGGCGGCGGTCGCCACCACGCCCACCAACTGGGTCGGCTTTGCCACCGATACACTGACCGTGCACTCCACGCTCGGCCATTTCAGGAAAACCATGGCGGCTTACCAGGGCGACATGGCGGCGCTGGCGGCCGACACCCATGCCTACATGGTGCGTGACACCTACCAGCTGGCCGGCTTCCACTCCGCCGGCGGCCAGTTGCGGCTGGCCGAAGGCGCCGCCGCTTTTTGCCGCGAACGGCAATGGGATTGCAGCGGTCCGCAACACCGCCGCGACACCATGCAGCACGTGATCAGCGACGTGCACGCGCTGTGCGGCGCCGGCTGCTCGGGCAACCCATATGACGCCAGCTGGCCCTTCACGCCGCTGGGCTGGGGCGAATCACATGAAATCGGCCATGGCATCCAGCCGGCGCGCCTGAAGATCTACGGCGCCCAGTCCGCCGAAGTCTCGAACAACATCTTCCCCATGCACAAGCAGATGCTGTACAACGCCAGTCCCGCCGGACAGGCGGCGCCGATCGTGGCGCGGCCCGGCGCCGGCCTGGCCGCGTTCAATGCGCTCAAGGCGTCCCGGCGCGCCGCCGATCCGGTGGCGGCCATGCATGCGAGTACCTGGGCCGATACCGGCTACGCGGCCAATAATTCCGTGCGCGTGATGTTTTACCGCCAGCTGGCCGAGTATGCGCGCCATTACAACCGCCGCTTCGGCGATGGATGGGAACTGTATCCGCTGCTCTACCTGCTGGATCGCAACCTGCCTGGCGCCGCGGCCAACTGGCCGGCCGTGGCGGCCCGGTACGGCTTCGGCGCCTACGCCAGCTATCCGGCCGCCATCGACGGCAACGATTTCATGCTGGTCGCCACCTCCTTCATCATCGGCCGCGACATGGGGCCGATGTTCGCGCTGTGGGGCGTCACCGCCAGCGCGGCCGCCAGGGCGCAGGTAGCGGCTCATGGCCATGCCCCGGTACAGCCGCTGTATTTCCCGATGCCGGACCTGGCCGCTCCGCCGGCCAGGGTCGGGCCGCCGCTGGAGGTGACGGCCGACGCCAGTTACCCGGCCGGATATTGACGGGCGGTTTTGCTGTCACCCGCACTGCGCCCTTGACCGCTGCGGTTTTCCCGCCTATATTTAACTAAATGGTTAATTAAATGAACGGTGAAATTCGATGCAAGACCGTCTCAGTCTAACGTTTTCCGCGCTGGCGGACCCGACCCGGCGCGCCATGCTGGCCCGGCTGTCGCAGGGTGAAGCCAACGTGTCGGACCTGGCCGAGCCTTTTCTCAACGACATGAGCCTGCCGGCCGTGACCAAGCATTTGCAGGTGCTGGAAAAGGCTGGCCTGATCACCAAGACACGCAAGGCGCAATGGCGCTCCTGCCGGATCAATGGCGAAGGCTTGAAGGACGCGGCCGACTGGATGGCGCAATACCGCGTGTTCTGGGAAGAGAGTTTCGACCGCCTCGACGCTTACCTGAAAACCGTCACCGCAAAAACACCCCAGGAACCCCAACCCCCCCCCCAACAAGCCCCCCAACAAGGAGATGAAAATGCCTGACTTCAGCGCCCCCAATGAAATCCGCATCGTCCGCACCTATGACGCCCCGGTGCAGGCGGTATGGGATGCCTGGACCGACCCGGCGCAGGTGGCGCAATGGTGGGGGCCGCGCGGCTTTACGCTGACCACGCACAGCAAGGATTTGCGCGTCGGCGGCGCCTGGCGCTACACCATGCACGGCCCGGACGGCACCGATTATCCGAACAAGACCGTCTATCACGTGGTCGAGCCGCTGCGCAAGCTGGTCTATGACCACGGCGGCAGCGACGACCGTCCACCCATGTTCACGGTCACGGTGCTGTTCGAGGAAACCGATGGCAAAACGCGCATGGACATGACCATGGCGCTGGCCGATGCGGAAACCGCCGCGCAGACGCGCCAGTTCATCAAGCACGCCAACGGCGATTCGACCTGGGACCGCCTGGCCGAACACCTCGGCAAGCGCCTTGCCGACCAGGACAAGTTCGTCATCAACCGCAGCTTCGCGGCGCCGCAAGACGTGGTGTTCGACATGTGGACCCAACCGGAACACCTGGCGCGCTGGCTGCCGCCCGCCGGCATGCAAATGCGCTTCCTGCGCGCCGACATCCGCCCCGGCGGCGGCTCGCTGTACAGCATGGGCAATGACGCCTTCACCATGTATGGGCGTGCGCACTACGAGGAAATCCGGCGCCCCGAATTGCTGGTCTATACCCAGCAATTCTGCGACGAACACGGCAACGTCGCGCGCCATCCGATGGCGCCGGTCTGGCCGGAAACCATGCGCACCACCGTGCAGTTCAGCGCGGAGACGCCGGCCCGCACCCGCGTCACCGTGACCTGGGAAGTCGCGGGCCAGGCCACGGCGGCTGAACTGGCGGCCTTCCTGGACCACCGCGCCAGCATGACCGGCGGCTGGACCGGTTCGTTCGACAAGCTGGACGCCGTGCTGGCCGCCTGATTCCATCTTCCGTCGCTCGCCAGCAACGCCAATGCCACCTGCGGGTGGCATTTTTGTTTTGTACGGGCAATGTGTCTTGTTCCGGCCAGAATGTTACTTTATTATACCGTATACGATTTACAGCTACTGGCGCGGAGGTGCGATCATGGCTCAATGCACGGCTGATGGCGGATGGGACGCTCCCCACGCGCTCAGGGAATGGTTCCGCCGCACCGGCGCCACGGAACCGCTGCGCAGCTGTATAGGGCCGCTGCCGTCGTCGGGCGCGGTGATCGTGCGCTGGACCGCCGACGGTCCCGATACCGCGGTGCGCCCCATCGTGCCGCACCCGGATAGTTACCGCGTCGCCATCCAGCTCGAACCGCTGCAATCGGAAGTGTGGAAAGACCACGCGCCGGTGTGGAGCGGCGTGATCGGCGCCAATCGCTTCCGCATCTGCATGCCCGGCGCCACCGGGCACTGGCACCGGCTGAGCGGCTGCGACATCGTCAATATCTTCATTCCGACCTCCACCGTGCACGCCATGGCCGCCACCTGCGGCCAGGACCTGGCCACCCTGTCGAACAGCTGGTTCGCGCCGGACCGCACCGTCATGGACCTGACCCTGAAACTGCTGGAAGCCGATACGCTGGCCGGCGGCTGGGCGCCGCAATTCCGCGACCATCTGACGTCGGCGCTGGTGGCGTACCTGCTGCAGCAGCACGCGCAATTGCCGGCGGCGTCGGCCACCAGCAGCCTGGCCGGATCGCGCCTGCAAAAGATCCTGGCCTACATGGCCGAACGCATCGGCGAAGAAATCCCCGTGGTGGAACTGGCCGACGCCTGCGCCATGAGCCCATCGCACTTCTCACGTGAATTCCACAAGTCGGTCGGCATTCCGCCCCACCAGTACCTGATGAAATTGCGCCTGGACCGCGCGCGCGAAGCGCTGATCGAAAGCGATGCGCGCATCATCGACGTGGCCGTCGAACTGGGCTTCACCAGTCCCAGCCACTTTGCGCGCGCCTTCGCGCGCCGCTTTGGCATGGCGCCGGCGGCATTCCGCCTGCTGGCGCGCGAAGCGCCCAACGAGGTGTGCACGGCCTGAAGCGTTTTTGTGCTGCTTCCGCAGGATTTGACGCGCAGGGTTCGCTTGAAGATTTCAAGATCGAACCCGGCAGTTTTTACAAGACGTCAAACCAGGGAGACCAAGCATCATGTTGCACAAGAATCGCATCCATCTCGCCGTATTGCTGGCATTCGGCGGCGTGGCGCCGGCGCTCGCGCAGGAGCAGGCAGTCCAGCGCGTGACCGTCACCGGGTCATCGATCAAACGCATCGATGGCGAGTCGGCGCTGCCGGTCACGGTGATCAAGTCCGAGGAATTCGTCAGCAAGGGCATGACGACGATCGAGGAAGTTTTGAATTCCGTCTCGGCCAACCAGCAGACCACGGTCGGCAGCACCAGCATCGGTTTCGATGGCGGCGGCAAATCGTCGGCCAACCTGCGCGGCCTGGGCGACGACCGCACGCTGGTGCTGCTCAACGGGCGCCGCCTGGCCAACCATCCGTTCGACGGCAGCAGCGTCGACCTGTACGCGATCCCGTTTGCGGCGCTGGACCGCGTGGAAGTGCTGCGCGATGGCGCGTCGCACATCTATGGCACCGACGCGGTCGCCGGCGTGATCAACTTCATCACCAAGCGTTCGTTCAACGGCGTGTCCGTCAGCGCCGAAGCCATCGCGCCGCAGCAGACCGGCGGCCGTGAAAAGCGGGTCAACCTGCTGGCCGGCATCGGCAACCTGGAAAAGGATGGCTACAACCTGTTCGGCGTGCTGGACCGCCATGACCAGCAGCGCGTGCGTTCGATCGACCGCCCCTATTCCGCCACCGGTATCCAGCCGGAGCACGGCATCAACAAGACCAGCGGCACCACCTTCCCCGCCAACTTCTTTTCCGCCAATGGCATCACCGGCAACCCGCGTTTCGCCACCGGCTGCTTCGCGCCCGATACCGTGCCGCAGGCCGGCAATGGCGGCAAGGACAAGGGCACCTGCCGCCAGGATTATGCGCGGCTGGTGGACGATATTCCCGATACGCGCCAGACCACCGCGTACGTCAAGGGCGCGCTGCGCTTCGGCGAGTATGGCCTGGCCTCGCTCGACTACATGCATTCGGAAAGCGAGAACATCAGCCGCATCGCGCCGCCGCCGCTGACCGGCCTGAAAATGCGCGCCGATAACAAATGGTATCCGGGCGGTTCCGGCGGCAATCCCGCCGTGGCCGGCCTCACCGGCGAAGACTTGACGGTCAACTGGCGCCCGCTGGAAGCCGGCCAGCGCACCTCGACCAACCTGGGCGTGTCGGACCGCCTGGTGCTCAACCTCGAAGGGTCGGCGTTCGGCTGGGACTTGACGGGCGGCGCCAGCTACGCGAAAACCCGCGTCACGCAGGATTTCACAGGCGGTTACGTGAAGGATGCGCTGATCCAGCCCGGCATCGATTCCGGCGCCCTCAATCCATTCGGGGTGCAGGATGCGCAGGGGGCGGATTACCTGAAAAACGCGCTGTTGATCGGCAATGCGCTGACGGCCAGGGCCCGCAACGCCGGCCTCGACCTGCGCGCCACGCGCGAATTGATGGCGCTGCCCGGCGGCGCGCTGGCGCTGGCCATCGGCGCCGAACACCGCATCGAAAACTCCAGCTACACCGTCAACCATCCGGTGGTGGACCAGGCCTCGATCTACCGCGCCACCGGCCTGTTTGGCGTGAAGGACAAGGATGCGTCGCGCAAGCTGTCGGCCGTGTATGCCGAACTGGTGGCACCGCTGCACAAGACGCTGGAACTGCAACTGGCAGGCCGCGCCGACAAGTACAGCGACGCCGGCAGCACCTTCAATCCCAAGGTCGGCGTGCGCTTCCAGCCGGTCAAACAGTTGATGTTCCGCGCCTCGGCCAACACTGGATTCCGCGCGCCGTCGCTGTATGAATTGCATTCGCCGGCGTACGACACCAACACGGTCGGCGCCTATGACGATCCGCTGCTGTGCCCCAACGGCGTGGCCAAGGCCGGCGTCAATCCCCTGACTGCGTGCCATTCGGTCCAGCCGGGCAAGAGCGGCGGCAATCCCGACCTGCAGCCCGAAAAATCGCGCTCGCATTCCTACGGCGTGGTATTCGAACCGTTCAAGGAATTGACCGCGTCGCTCGACTTCTGGCGCATCAAGGTCACCGACGGCATCGGCTCCGCGCTGACCGAAGCCGACCTGTTCGCCGACTTCGACAAATACCGCGACCGCTTCCACTACAACGCCAGCGGCACCGCGCTCGATTACGTCAACCTGTCGTCGCTGGCCAACCTCGGCGTGCGCAAGAGCAGCGGCGTGGACGTGACGCTGCAATACCGCTTCCCGCAGACCCCGATTGGGTGGTTCGACACGTGGCTCAACGGCACCTACGTCACCGGCAACGTGTGGCAAGCCACGCCGGACAGCGAAGCCTACGAGAGCATCGGCGTCTACAACGGCGCCACGCGCTGGAAGCACAACCTGTCGCTGCGCTGGATGAACGGGCCGTGGAGCGCCACCCTGTCGCAGCGCTACACGTCCGGCTATACCGACCAGAACGCGGTGGCGGCGCAATTCCAGCGTGAGGTGGACGCGCATTCCGTGTGGATGCTGTCGGCCGCCTACACGGGCTTGCGCAACATGACGATCACGGCCGGGATCAAGAACCTGTTGAACAGCGATCCGCCTTTCTCCAACCAGAACGCCAATCCGCAGACCGGCTACGATCCGCGCCTGGCCGACCCGATCGGGCGCGCCTACTACGCGCGGCTGACGTACAAGTTCTGAGCCGGGGGACAATCATGATGCGATACAAGACCATCGTGGCGGCCCTGCTGTGGGCCGCCAGCCTGGCGGCGTGCACCCACGCGCCCGCCACCGGCCCGGCCATGTCCTCCGCAGCCACGGCGGGCGCCATCACGGCGCCGCCTGCGCGGCTGGGACTGGCCCCCTTCTACGAAAAATACGCCGATGCCGGCGGCATACCCGTCACCGGTTCGCGGCACGTTCCCGATACCGCGCTGCTGGTGACGCGCGACATCGTGACGGCGATGCTGGCGCACCGGCCCGACGTGCGCGAAGAACTGGTGCGGCAAGGCGCCCGCATCGGCGTCATGGCCATCACGGAAGCCACCACCGACATGCCGGAACAGCGCGACTGGAAGAAGCCGTCCATCGACGACCCGCGCCTGACCAAGTGCGAAGTGCGCGACTATGCCAAGACCATCGCGCTGATGACGGACCGCCAGTACTGGGATGGCCGCGCGCGCGGCATGGGCGGCCTGTTCACCACCGGCGGCGCGGAAAACGTGATGGGCGTGCCGGGCACGCGCTATTACGGTGAAAACATCATGGTGCACGAGTTCTCGCACAACATCATGAACGCGCTGCGCACGGTCGACCCGGGCCTGGTCGCGCGCCTGGAGGCGGCCTATGCGCGCGCGCTGAAGCAGCGCCTGTGGCAAGGCGCCTACATGGCCAACACGCTGGAGGAATACTGGGCCGAAGGCACGCAATTCTGGTTCAACTCGAACAAGGCTTACATCACGGACACCCTGACCGTGGTCGATGACAACGACTTGCGCGCGCACGATCCGGACCTGTATGCGCTGCTGGCCGAAGTGTATGGCGAGACCCACCATCTCGCCGCCGACGTGTTTTACCGGCACCCGGCGCGCATGGACAGTCCGCGCGTGTCGCTCGACGCCAGCGGCAAGGCGAAGAACGACTGTTATTCCTGACCCAGGCGCCGCCTGGAAAAAGGCTGGCGGTCTCCGCCAGCCTTTTCTATTTCACGCCTTGAATTCACGCCGCAAGTCTTCCAGGGTCGAGCCGATGTGGTCGTGCATCATGCCCGCCACGGCCTTGGCCTTCCCCTGCGACCACAATTCCAGCATGGCCAGGTGTTCCTTGTGCGCGCGGTGCTCGCGTCCCGCCGGCTCCAGGTGCTTGCGCACATAGCGCTCGGAAATGATGTTCAGGCGTTCGATGATCTGGATCGTCAATGGACGCGCCAACGGCTGCACCAGCGACAGGTGGAATGCCCGGTTCAGGCTGCCCACCCGCTGCTTGTCGGACGCCATCGCCTTGTCGAGCGCCTTCAGCGCCTGGCGCGCCGCGGCCTTGTCGCCGGCAGTGGCCACCTTGCATGCTTCGCCCACCGCTTCCGGTTCCAGCCGCAGGCGCAGCGCGTAGACTTCCTCCGCTTCGTCGGCGCTCAGCGGCCGCACGAAAAACCCGCGGTTGGCGTACGATACCAGCAGACGGTCCTGTTCCAGCCGCGCCAGCGCTTCGCGCAGCGGAATCTTGCTGACGCCCAGTTCGGCCGCCAGCGCATCCTGCCGGATCGGCGCTTCCGCCGGCAACTGGCCGGCAATGATGCGGTCACGCACCAGCGTGAAAATCTGTTCGGACAGCGTCTGGACCACGAGACTCATGCAATACCCTTCCCGGCGGGCCGGGCCCGCATGCGCACCCTGGAAATCAGGATGAATAAAGTATACAAATTAACGCATACAGGACCGGCAAAGGCAAGCCGCCGGGAAGGGAAGTCCGCGTTACCAGAAGATCACGCGCTGGTCCGGCGGCAGGTACATCTTGTCGCCTTCCTTGACGTCGAATGCCTCGTAAAAACCCGGATGGTTTTTCACGCTGCCATTGACCCGGAATTCGGACGGCGAATGCGGATCGGATTTGACTTGCGCAATCGCGGCCGCCTCGCGCGCCTTGCCGCGGCGCGCCTGCGCCATGCCCATGAACAGGCGCTGTTCAGCCGTATAGCCGTCGATCACAGGGCCCGGCTTGCCTTTCAGGTAGATGCGGTAAGCGCGCGTGGCCATGATCAGGCCGGCGTTGTCGGCAATGTTTTCACCGAGCGTCAATTCACCGTTGACGAAGTAGCCCGGCACCGGGCTGTACGTGTTGTACTGCGCCACCAGCATCTTGCCGCGCGCGGCGAACTTCTCGCCATCTTCCCTGGTCCACCAGTTGCGCAAGTTGCCGTCGCCATCGTATTGCGATCCCTTGTCGTCGAACGCGTGGCTGATTTCATGGCCGATCGAAATGCCCACCGCGCCATAATTGACGGCCGGTTCCGCGTCCGGGTCATACAGCGGATATTGCAGCCGCGCGGCCGGGAACACCACTTCATTGAGCGACGGGTTGTAATACGCGTTGACGGTTTGCGGCGTCATGCCCCAGGCCGCGCGGTCGACCGGTTTGCCCAGCTTGTTGATCGCATACTGGTGGCCGAAGTCGCGCGCGCGCAGCACGTTGCCCGCCAGGTCGTCGCGCTTGACGGCCAGGCTGGAATAGTCGCGCCACTGGTCCGGATAGCCGACCTTCACGCTGATCTTCGACAGCTTGATTTGCGCTTCGGCCTTGGTTTCCTTGCTCATCCAGTCGAGCGACTCGATGCCTTCGCGGAACGCGGCAATGAAGTTTTGCGCCATCTCGGCCACCTGCTGCTTGCGCTCGGCCGGGAAGTATTGTTTGACGTAAGCCTTGCCCACCACTTCGCCCAGCGCGCGGTTGACTTCCGCGATGGCGCGCTTGGGCAGCGGGCGGATTTCCTTCGCGCCCGACAGCACGGCGCCGCGGAACGCGAAGTTTTCATCGACGAACGGCTGCGACAGGTAGGGCGCATAAGCGCTGAGCAGGTGGAATTCAAAATACGCTTTCCATACCGGCAGCGGCGTGGCGGCAATCAGCTTGTCCAGGCCGGCCAGGTAGCTGGGCTGGCGCACGATCAGCGTGTCCATCTTGCCGGCCGCGCCCACGCCTTTCAGGTAAGCGTTCCAGTCGAAGTTCGGCGTCAGGGCCTGTACCTGCGCCACGGTCATCTTGTTGTACGCCTTGACCGGGTCGCGCCGCTCGACGGCGGTCCAGTGCAGGCGCGCGATCTCGGTTTCCAGCGCCACGATCTGCGTCGCCAGATCGGCGGCCTGCGCGTGGCCGGCCAGCGCCAGTATTTTTTCCACGTGCTGCCGGTATTTGGCGCGGATTTCCGACAGCCGCGCATCGTTGTCGGACAGGAAGTAATCGCGGTTCGGCAAGCCCAGGCCGGCCTGCGAGATATTGACGATGTAGCGCGTCGAATCCCGGTTGTCCTGGCCCACGCCCATGTCGATCGGCGCGTTGGCGTCGATGCGGTTCAGGTGCGCCACCAGCGCGGCGATGCCCTGCTTGCCGGACAGCGCGGCAATGCGGGCGCGCTCGGCCTGCAGCGGTTTCAAGCCCAGCGCATTGCGGCGGCCCATGTCCATGAAGCTGGCGTAATAATCGCCGATCTTTTGCGCATCGGAACCCGGCTTGCGCGCCTTATCCTGTTCGGCCTGCTCGATGATGGTGCGCACCTGTTCTTCGACTTTTTCCTGCGCCACATTGAACGCGCCCCAGCTGGAGCGGTCCGATGGAATGTCCACGTCGCTCAGCCACTTGCCCTGCGAATGCCGGAAAAAGTCATCCTGCGCGCGCACCTTGGGGTCGATGCCCGCCGTATCGATACCGGACACGGGACCGGCCGCATAAGCGTGGAAACAGCTCATTACCATCATGGCAAGCACGGCGCGTTTCATTGGAAGCTCCAGGAAATTGATCACGGGCAGCAGTATGACGCAGCCTGGGGCCGCCAATAGCGGGTTTTTGTATCAGGATTGTTTCAGGGCCGCCAGCAGGCGCTGCTTCAAGTCGTCCGGCATGCCGAGCGCATCGCTGTGCAACACCCGTAAAGCCTGGGGCCGGTATTCGTCCGGCTGTTCGCGGAACGTTTTCACCAGTTCCGCCACGACTTCCTGGCGCTCCGCTTCCGGCATGGCGGCATAGGCATCGCGCATGCGCGCCTGTTCAGCTTTCATTTCCTGGAATTGCTGCAATTGCATGCGGATCATGCCATGCATTTGCGGCATGGCGGCCAGCGCGGTGCGCATGCCCGCCACGTCCGGCACCTCGGCGTCATCGCCGCCGGCGGCCTTGGCCATCATGGCCACGGTCTGTTCATATTCCGTCCATTCGGCGTCGCTGAGCGGCTGCGCGCTGGTGTCGTTGAAACCGGCGGCCTGCAGGGCGGCCCTGGCGTCCGCGCCCATGGCGGGCCGCGCCATCATGCCACCCATGCCGGGCAGCATGCCCAGCATGCCGGCGCCCGGCACGTCGGCCAGCGCTTCACCCGCAAGGCCCATGGCTTTTTCCTTGGCATAGGCGATGACTTTTTCCTTCAGCGCCTGTTTCACGTAGCCGATCACGATTGCAGCCAGCGGGCCGACGGCATGCGCCGGCGTAGCCAGGCAGATCGCCAGCGCGGCAACGGCCAGCGTGCGTTTCACAGTGCTTTTCTCCACGGCGGTCTCCTAAAAGGAAGCCATTGTAGCCACCCTGCCGCAGCTAGTCGGTCGCTTCCCGGTACAACCTTTTGGTTGCCGCACGGCATTATCAACAGTGCAGCCTGTCCACGACAAATTGCAAAGATACAACACTTGATGTCATTACTTTCATATCGCCATCAATTCTGCGCTACCCTCGTTCCTTCTTGCAAAAAGGAAAAATAATGCGCTATCCGCCCCTGAAAATCCTGGCATGCGCCGCCATGCTGGCCCCCGGCTTGTCCATGGCAGCCGATTCCGCCGTCGCCATCGACCAACATTTCCGCGCCGCCGACATGGCGCCGCAATTGATCAAGGTGGTCAACGAAGGCAAGCAGGTGTCGGGCCTGAAGCGGCTGGCCATCACCGGCTTCGACGTGGAATTCGTCACCAAAGGCAGCGCCAGCGCCAGTGCGACCGATATCGGCAAGCGCGGCACCGCCCGCACCACGATGACCGTGACCCTGGGCGGCGTGGGCGATGCGGAATTCCAGTCCATCGTCGACAAGCTGTACACCGACTTCACAGCGCAGCTGGCCACGGCCGGGTTCGAACTGGTGCCGACCAGCCAGATCCTGGCTTCGCCCAGCTACCGCAAATTGACGTCCGGCGGCGGCCCCTCGCCGTACAAGAAGGATGGTGGCGGTGAATGGTCGACGGTGGTGGCGCCGGAAGGCCGCCCCGTGCACGGTTTTTCCACCCAGTCCAAGGGCGGCAGCCCGCTGGCCGCGCTGAGCGCCATGAGCAGCGTGGCCAGCATCATCGGCGCCACCCCGGATTTGCTGAAGGAACTCGACGCCACCCTGGTCAACGTGCGTATGGTGGTGCGCTTCGTGGACCTGGCCAGCAGCAGTTCCAGCTTCCTGAACCGCATTTCCGGTTCCGCTGAAGTCAACGGCAAGGTCAATCCCACCATCAGCGCCGATGGCACCACGTTGACTTTGCAAAACGCGTACAGCGGCGCCCGCCTCGAACTGGCAAGGCCGCTGCAGGTGGACGCCGCGGCGATCCCGGAAATCAAGGACACGACTTCCGCCGCCACCAACGTCGGCCTGGCCGTCCTGTCACTGGCGATGGGCACGGGCAGTTCCTCTTCCGTCAGTGAAAAACAGGCCACCGCCGATCCGGCCCAGTACCGTCAGCTGGTGGGCGATGCGCTGCAACAGGTGGGAAGCATGATGATCGAACAAATGAAGGGATTGCGTTAACTCCAGCGGTCGCCGTAGCAGTTCGTACCCTGCGGAAACAAACCAGCATCCTTAAAAATATCCATCGGGAAACTACGTTGTTTTTGGGTCAATCTGGCCAAATAAACCTGCTGCCGAGATTGACCCGCCGTTAGAACATTTCTAACATCCCTGTTCCACAGTACCGCCCCACGGCTTACCCTGCCGGCGGCTTTCTCACAGTTATCCATTACAAGGGAAGACTATGTTTCAATCCACCAAGAACACCATCGCAGCAGCGGTAACGGTCATGATTGCAAGCGCAGGCGCGGCCGCGGTCCAGGCAGCGCCAGCCAGCGCGGACGAGACTGCACGCGTGATCGTCGGCTTCAAGGCGGGCGGCAAGCAAAACGGCAAGGCAGCCATTGCGGCGGCAAAAGGCAACGTCAAGGCGGACATCGATGAAATCAACGCCACGGTGGCCGAAGTGCCGGCCAGGGCGCTGAAAGACTTGCGCAACAACCCGAACATTGAATTCGTGGAGAACGACAGCAAGCGCTACCTGACGTCGCTGACCACGCCTTCCACCGGCACCCCGTACAAAACCGGCCAGCAAGTGCCATACGGTATCGCCATGGTGCAGGCCGACCAGTTGCCCGACACCTATGCCGGCAACCGCATGGTCTGCATCATCGATTCCGGCATCGATATGGCGCACGAAGACTTGTCGGGCAACCGTGTGACCGGCTTGACCAATCCCGGCACCGGCGCATGGAACACCGATGAAAACCACCATGGCACCCATGTGGCCGGCACCATTGCCGCCCTCAACAATGCGGGCAAGGGCGTGGTGGGCGTCAATGCCAATGGCCAGTTGAACCTGCACATCATCAAGGTGTTTGGCGCCGATGGCTGGGCTTATACGTCGACCCTGATTGCCGCCGCCAACAAGTGCGGCGCGGCCGGCGCCAACGTGATCAGCATGTCGCTCGGTGGCGGCGACCCCAGCATTGCGGAAGAGCGCGCGTTCGACGGCCTGGCCAAGCGCGGCGTGCTGTCGATTGCCGCGGCAGGCAACGATGGCAACAATGTGCAATCGTACCCGGCCGGTTATTCCAGCGTGATGTCGGTGGGCGCGCTCGACGAAAACAAAAAAATCGCGGACTTCTCGCAATTCACCGACAAGGTGGAAATCGCCGCGCCCGGCGTCAGCGTGCTGTCGACCGTCCCCATGGGCAGCGGCCGCGAATCCGCGCTGAAAGTCGGCGCCACCACGTATGCGCCGGGCGGCATGGAAGGCTCGCCGGCCGCCACCGTCACCGCGCCGCTGGCCGACTTCGGCCTGGGCGACGCAGTCAACCCTGCCGTCAGCGGCAAGGTGTGCCTGATCAAGCGCGGCAACATTGCGTTTGCCGTCAAGGTGGCCAATTGCCAGGCCAGCGGCGGCGTGGGCGCCGTGGTGTACAACAACGCGCCGGACAGCTTTGCCGGCACGCTGGGCGGCGCAGCTTCGGCTATCCCGTCGGTCACGGCGTCGGGCACGGAAGGCGCCACCTTGCAGGCGCAACTGGGCCAGCCCGCCACCGTGGCGGTCACCGCCACCCATTACGCGTACTTCAACGGCACCTCGATGGCCACGCCGCACGTGTCCGCCGTGGCTGCGCTGGTGTGGAGCTACTTCCCGAATTGCAGCGCCAGCCAGATCCGCAGCACCCTCGGCAAGTCCGCGCAAGACCTCGGCGCGCCGGGCCGCGATCCGTACTATGGCTATGGCCTGGTGCAAGCCAAGGCCGCGTATGACCGCATCCGCACTTACGGCTGCAACAACTGAACGGCAACAATCCCTGCAACGCCACCTGCGGGTGGCGTTTTTTTTATGGCGCCGTTGCCAGCACGAGACGGCATTGCTGGCAATACTTGAAAAAAACAGTCTTTTCGGCATCCGTGCCGCCGCAACACTTTATTCCTCCGATCCAGGCGGCGCTTGATTCCAGCGCCACTCCCATGCCAGCATGGACAAGTTTCTTCAAAGCAGCACTGTCCTGTCATCACGGCAACGCGCCGCCGCCTGGAGTTCCGCCCCATGAACCGTACGCTCGACATCAAGACCCGCTTCACGATATTGCTGGCCTGTTTTTCCCTCGGGTTCATCGTCTATGGCGGATGGTCGATCAAGGTATTGCGCGAAGTGCGGGTGACCGGGCCGATCTACGAGCGCATCGTGCAAAGCAAGGACCTGGTGGCCGACATCCTGCCGCCCCCCGAATACATCATCGAATCGTACCTGGTGGCGTTCCAGCTGCAGGCCGTGACGGAACCCCAGGAACAGCAAGCACTGCTGCAGCGGATGCAGGCGCTGCAAGAGGATTACGATACGCGCCACCGGTTCTGGCTGGGGCAGGCGCTGGAGCCGGAACTGAAACAAGCCTTCCTCACCGACGCCCATGCCGCCGCGCAGGATTTTTACGGCGTGGTGCAGCGCCAGCTGATTCCCGCAGCGCGGCAACAGGACAGGCAAGCCATGACAGCCGCCATGCAAAGCCTGCGCGCGCATTATGAACGGCACCGGCAAGCCATCGACCGCGTGGTGGACATGGCGAACCGGCGTTCCGCCGCCGACGAGACAGCGGCGCGCGAGCGCATCGCGGCGGCGGGCTGGCAAATGCCGGCCATCCTGCTGCTGTCGCTGGCGGCCGCTGTCGGCGTGGCGCTGCACATCCTGCGCCAGCTGTTCCGCCAGCTCGGCGGCGATCCCACGGCGGCGGCCGAACTGGCGGGCCGCATCGCCGCCGGCGACCTGACCGCGCCGATCCGCCTGCGTCCCGGCGACAGCAGCAGCCTGCTGCACGCGATGCAAAGCATGCGCGACAGCCTGGCCCTGATCGTGTCACGCGCGCGCAGCGCCACCGAAGCCATTTCCAGCGCGTCGACGCAGATCGCCAGCGGCAACCATGACCTGGCCGCGCGCACGTCGGCGCAAGCCGGTTCGCTGGAACAGACCACGGCATCGATGCAGGGCTTGACCAGCACCGTCGAGCAAAATGCCGGGCTGGCGCAACAGGCCAGCGAGCTGGCCGGCGCCGCATCGGAAACCGCGCGGCGCGGCGGCGACGTGGTGGCGCAGGTGGTACAGACCATGGGCGCCATCAATGCACAGTCACGCCGGATTGCCGACATCACCGGCGTGATCGACGGTATCGCGTTCCAGACCAATATCCTGGCGCTGAACGCGGCGGTGGAAGCGGCGCGCGCCGGTGAACAGGGACGCGGTTTTGCCGTGGTGGCGTCGGAAGTGCGCACCCTGGCGCAGCGTTCCGCCGCCGCCGCGAAGGAAATCAAGGCATTGATCGGCGACTCGGTACAGCAAGTGGCGGCCGGCAGCGCGCTGGCCGACCAGGCCGGCGACACCATGCACGACGTGGTGGCCAGCATCGAGCGGGTGGCCGGCATCATGACCGACATCACGCAGGCCAGCCGCCACCAGAATGGCGGCATCAGCCAGGTGCACGATGCGCTGCGCCAGATGGACGCGGCTACCCACCAGAACGCGGCCCTGGTGGAACAGGCCGCGGCGGCGGCGCAATCGATGCGGGCGCAGGCGGGCCAGCTGGTGGAAGTGGTCAGCGTGTTCCGGCTCGGCGGGGAATCCCCGGCGCCGCTGCCGCCTGCGGCGCCGGTCGCGCAGGAGGCGCCGCCACCGGCGAACGTGCGCCGCTTGCGGGCTGCCTGAGCGCGATTTACGCTTCGAGGTCCGTGATGGGCGCGGCCGCTTCAGCGGTTTTTCCGGTCTTGTCGACCTTGTCGACCTTGTCGGCCTTATCTGCCTTATCCGCCTTGTGCGCCGCCTTGCACACATACATGGCCTGGTCCGCGTAGCGCATCAAATGGTCGGTGGCGTCGCCATTGTCCGGGTACAGCGCAATACCGATGCTGGCCGCCGCCGCCATGTGCAACCCGCCGATCGGCAGCGGCTTGCCGATCGCCTGGTGGATCTTGTCAGCCACCGCCTCGGCCTGCGCCTGGGTGCCGATATTTTCCAGCAGCGCCACGAATTCATCGCCGCCGATGCGCGCCACGGTGTCGCATTCGCGCACGCACAGCGATATGCGGCGCGCCACGGTCTGCAGCAACTGGTCGCCCACCGCATGGCCGTAGTCATCGTTGACCCGCTTGAAATCATCGAGGTCGATGAACAGCAGCGCGCCGCGCGTGCGCTCGCGGCG
>CBIHOX010000011.1:0-71989 GCA_966211685.1 uncultured Pseudoduganella sp. | reverse complement strand
TCGCTGATCATGGCGCGCAGGAAGCGGATGTCGCGGTCGCCCGTGTTGGCCCAACCTGCATCGAGGCCTTGCGGAGCAATGAAGATGGCATTGTCGCCGTACAAATTCTTCAGTCCGAAAAAGCCGCTCCAGCCGTAGATGTCGGCGGCGCTGCCATCGCGCCAGTGCAGCCCGATGATCACCGGATAGGCCTTGTTGCGGTCGTAGGCGGCCGGCATCTCGACCCAGTAGCTGCGCTGGGTATTGTCGCTGGTGAGCGTACGCAGGCCCGTGGCCAGCTTGGCGCCGTTGCCGCAACCCTTGCTGCCGGGGGCCGGCGCGGTGACGGGAGTGGGGGCGGTAGATGTCAATACGGGTGTGGAAGTGCCGGTGGCGGCGGTCCCACCTCCGCAAGCGACGAGCGCGGTGAAAAGCAGGGCGGTCCATAGGTGTCTCATGTCTTCTCCTTGTTGGATGCACGCGGTTGCCGTGAGGGAGGCCTGCCGCGTGGGTCTGGTCTGGGATTGCGGCGCGACTGGAAGCAGGATCGGTGACGGGCCTGGCGGACATCAGCGCCGCGTTGCGCTTGATTCTATTGGCGGCGATCACGGCCGGGATGTATGTTTTTTACCAACAGTCGACATATTTTTGAATTGAAGGAGAGCATCCCCGGCAACCGCGAGGATGAGCGGCGTGCCGCTCCATGTGCGCCACAGAACATACAAAGTTGCGTACCGGCTCTAGACTGGCCTCATCGATACCAACCTTTGGAGGCCACCATGCGACTTCCTGGAGGCATACAGCCGCGCCGCGGCCGCCACCTTGTGACTGTCCTGATCGTGTTACTGGTTGTTGCCATGCTGCTGATGTTCGTCCCCTGGTGACGAGCCCGCTCCGGCAGCATTCCCGCCCGGTCATTGCCGCGTGCAATGACCGGGACTGCGCCAGCCCCTGAGCATCTTGCCTTGTTGATATCGCCAGCGCCGTGCAATTACGCGATGGCGGGCATTTGGCGGTATCATTACCGATTGCTCAAATGCTGGAGGCTCCATGAAGCTGGTGCTGGTGTCGATTTACCTGTTGTCTGTTTTCCATATTCACTTCCGTGGCCGGGTGCGTTTGCCGTTCATGCGGCAATTGTTCGACCACTCGTCATTCATGGCGCCGATCAACTGGTTCATGCACACGTTTTCACGCGTGCCGTCCAAGCCCTACTTGCCGCTGGACCAGTTCAAGGAACTGGAACCGCTGCAACAGAACTGGCAAGTGATCCGCGCCGAAGCCGAAGCGCTGCGCGACATGCAAAAAATCAAGGCGGCGGAACAGAACGACGACGCCGGCTTCAATTCCTTCTTCAAGAATGGCTGGAAGCGCTTTTACTTGAAGTGGTATGACGCCAGCCATCCATCGGCCGCGCAACTGTGCCCGCAAACCTATGCGCTGTTGAAAGCCATCCCGTCGGTCAAGGCCGCCATGTTTGCCGAACTGCCGCCCGGCGGCAAATTGAATCCACACCGCGACCCGTTTGCCGGTTCGCTGCGCTACCACCTGGGACTGGCCACGCCCAACGATGACCGCTGCTTCATCGACGTCGATGGCGAGCGCCACAGCTGGCGCGACGGCCAGGGCGTGATGTTCGATGAAACGTATATCCACTGGGCCATCAATGGCAGCGAAAGCGACCGCATCATCCTGTTCTGCGACGTCGAACGCCCGATGCGTTTCGGCTGGGCGCAAGCCATCAACCGCTTCCTGGGCCGCACCATGATGACGGCGGCCAGTTCGCCCAATGAAACCGGCGACCAGACCGGGCTGGTATCGAAACTGTTCAAGATTTCGTTTTACATGGGCCAGTACCGCCGCCGTTTCAAGGCGTGGAACAAGACCGTGTACAAGATCACGAAATTCGGCCTGATCATCGGCCTGGCGGCAGCCATCATCTTCCTGTAACGCAAGCCACCAAAGTCCGCCACGCACCGCATGTCACACTGTGGTGCCTGACCCCAGGGTGTGACATTGCAAGCTCAGCGGCGGGCTTCTTCGGGCGTCAGGATCCAGACGTTGACGATCAATCCGTCGCGGTCTTCCTCATACTTCACCACGATATCGGCGCCGCGCAGGCTGGCCGGCAATTCGATCAGGTTGTCCTGGTTGAAGATGCGGGCCGAAGGCGCCAGGCGGCGCGGCTTGCCGTCGATGAGGATGTCGGGGTGGTAAGCGGGCGTCATCGTGCCGCGCTTGGCGTGCGGCGGAATGGGGCGGTCGGCCCATGCGCCGGCGGCAGGCAGCAGCGCCAATGGGGCGGCAATGGCGGCCAGCGCGGCGGCGCGGATGGCAGTGGCAAGGATCGAAGAGAAGCGCATCGCTCCAGCTTACCGGAGCGTCCGCGCCGCGGCAATCGTCAGGCCGCCGTCACGAACATCGCTGCAACAGCGGCCGCCATCGCGCCCGTGCACGTCCAGCCCAGCGCCTTCAACCACCCGGGCAGCGTTTGCTGGCCCATGACCGAGCGCAGGCCGCCCAGGTGCATCATGACCGCCATCACCGGCACCGCGATGACGCCATTGATGACGGCGCTCCAGTACAGCGCCTGGATCGGATCGAAGTGGGCAAAGCCCAGCGCCACGCCGGCCAGCGTGGAGCCGGCAATGATGCCGTAGAACTTGCGGGCCGCAGACGGCGCCAGTTCCAGGCTGTTACGCCACTGGAACGTGCCCGCCACCGCATACGCCGCGGAACCGGCGAGTACCGGAATGGCCAGCAAGCCGGTGCCGACGATGCCGACCGTGAACAGGATGAAGGCGAATTCGCCCGCCACCGGGCGCAATGCCGAGGCGGCCTGCGCCGACGTGGCGATGTCCTTCACCCCATGCGCATGGAGCGTGATGGCGGTGGTCAGCATGATGCAAAACGCCACCAGGTTGGAAAAGCCCATGCCGGTCAGCGTGTCAAGCTTGATGCGGCGGTATTCTTCCTCGGCCTGGTACGGCGCGCGTTTCAGCGCTTGCGCTTCCGGGTTGGCGCGCAATTCCTCGACTTCCTGCGACGATTGCCAGAAGAACATATACGGGCTGATGGTGGTGCCCAGCACCGCCACCACCGTGGTCAGCCAGGTGGGTGTCCATTGGATTTGCGGCAGCACTGTTTCACGCAGCACGTGCAGCCATGGCACGCGCACCACCAGCACCGTGGCCACGTACGCCATCAGCGCCAGGGTCAGCCACTTGAGCAAACGCACGTAGCGCTGGTATGGAATGAAAATCTGCAGCGCCAGCGACAGCAGGCCGAAGCCCGCCGCATACACGGGCGCGGGACCGCCGGCGAGCAATTGCACGGCCTGGCCCATGGCCGCGATATCGGCCGCGATATTGATGGTGTTGGCCACTACCAGCAGCAAGACCAGCAGGTACAGCAATGGCGCCGGGTAATGGCGGCGGATGTTCGACGCCAGCCCGCGCCCCGTGACGCGGCCGATGCGGGCGCTGGTCATCTGGATGCCGACCATCAGCGGGTAGGTCAGCAAGACCGTCCACAACATGCCGAAGCCGAACTGGGCGCCCGCCTGCGAATAAGTGGCGATCCCGCTGGGATCGTCATCGGCCGCGCCGGCCACCAGGCCGGGCCCCAGCTTGCTGGTCCATGAACCATGCTGGGAGCCGGGTGTGGCGGATTTGTGGGGTGGTGTCATGTCCATGTCAGTCATGCTAGAAGAGCCCGCTTAACCCGTCCGTTAAGACCCGAACATTGTTGCGCCGGCGGTCTTGCTTTGTCCAACACCGTGGCCCATGATGTAAGCCTGTAGTTGCCGTTCAGCATACTCATCCACACGACAAGGAGAGATTATGAAGTGGTTCTACAACTTGCGGATTGCAAGGAAGCTTAATCTCACCTTCGGGGTTGTGCAATTGCTCACCCTGTTCCTCGGCATCAATGCCATCATGGCCATGAGCCGCATCCATGACTCCTCGGAAGAACAGGCCACCGACTGGATGCCCAGCGTGCAGTCGGCCATGGACATGCGCACCAACGTGGGCGATTTCAGGCGCTGGGAACTGGCGCACATGATCGCCAATACCGATGCGGCCTATGCGGAATATGAAAAGCGCATGACCGCCACGCAGGCTGATTTACAGCAGGATATCGTCAATTACACCAAGCTGATTTCCAACCCGGAGGAACAGGCGCGGTATGACCAGTTCAAGAAGGCGTGGCAGGAATTCATGGTGGAGCATGACAAGCTGGTGGCGCTGTCGCGCCAGGGCGCCAAGGATGACGCGCGCACGCTGGCGACGGGCGCGTCCACGCAAAAGCTGCTGCAAGTCACCGATGCGCTGGACAAGCTGGTCCAGCTGAACGTGGCCGGCGGCGAGGCCGCCAACAAGGAGGCGGGCGGCGTCTTCAGCAAGTCCATGTGGTCGATCGGCGCGCTGGTGGCGGCCAACATGGTCATCGGGATCATCATGCAATTGTGGCTGGCCCGCATCGTGTCGCGCCCGCTGCAGGAAGCCGTCACGGTGGCGCGCAAGGTGGCGTCCGGCGACTTGACGGTGGCCATCGACGTCAAGAGCCAGTGTGAAACCGGTGACTTGATGCAGGCGCTGAAGGAAATGCTGGCCAGCCTGCAATCGCTGGTGGCGCAAGTGCGCAGCGGCACCGACACCATCGCCACCGCCTCCACGCAAATCGCCTCGGGCAACCAGGACTTGTCGGCCCGCACTGAACAACAGGCCGGCTCGCTCGAGGAAACCGCGTCGTCGATGGAACAGTTGACGTCCACCGTCAAGCAAAACGCGGACAATGCGCGCCAGGCCAACCAGCTGGCGCAATCGGCGTCCGGCATTGCCGTCAAGGGCGGCGACGTGGTCAGCCAGGTGGTGGGCACGATGGCGTCCATCAATGAATCGTCGCGCAAGATCGTCGACATCATTGCCGTCATCGACGGCATTGCGTTCCAGACCAATATCCTGGCCTTGAACGCGGCAGTGGAAGCGGCCCGTGCGGGCGAACAGGGCCGCGGTTTTGCCGTGGTGGCGTCCGAAGTGCGCTCGCTGGCGCAGCGTTCGGCGGCCGCCGCGAAAGACATCAAGACCCTGATCGGCGATTCCGTCGACAAGGTCGAAGCCGGTTCGAAACTCGTCGATGAAGCCGGGGCCACGATGAATGAAATCGTGGCCAGCATCACGCGCGTCACCGACATCATGTCGGAAATCACGGCGGCCAGCCAGGAACAAAGCGGCGGCATTGCGCAAGTCAATGAAGCCATCACGCACATGGACCAGTCGACGCAGCAAAACGCGGCGCTGGTGGAACAGGCCGCCGCCGCGGCCGAAGCCATGATGGAACAGGCCGCGCACCTGAGCCAGGTGGTCAGCGCCTTCAAGCTCGATGCCGGCGCCATGGCGCTCGGCGTGGCGCAGGCGCCTGCGCCGAAAGTCGCGGCGCCCGCCAGGACGCCGGCGCGGGCCGTGGCGCTGGCCAAGCCCGCGCCGAAGCCTGCCGCGCAGGCAGCCACGCCGCCGCAGCCGCGCAAGCGCGCCAATGCGCCGGCGGGCGATGAGTGGGAAGAGTTCTAGGGCTTCACCGCAGACCAGTGGCAGTCCTGCCTTGTGCAGGGGCATATGTATTCCGACTGCCACTGCGTCATATTCCTCGGCCAGCTTGGGGTGTTTCAAGATGACCGCAGCCAGGCGCCGCGCCACATGCCATGCGTATGCAATTAATAAGCCTAAAACAACCTAATGGGTTGTTATCAACCTATTTGGGTATAATGGCTCATGGAAAAGCACACTCCACATTGCAAACTGGCTGCCGTCAGGAAAATGATTAAAGCCGACCGTGTTAGCGCCACTGGCAGTGCAATCGCCAGCGCCCGCGCAGTCGGCATCAACACATTGCGAGGGATGTGTGACGTGGTGCTATCTCTGACCACGGCGGATTCCACAAGAGCATGACTACGCACGCGGATCATCGGATATGGCAGGACGTGTATCACGGTAAGACAGCGGAAGGCGTATCGCTTTATATCAAGCTGACCGTGATCGATGATGTGCTGATTGTTTCGTTTAAGGAGTTGTGACATGAAGAATTGCCCCGAATGCGGGGCATCGTCCCCGGTGCATGACATCCGTGGCGTGCCCTACACTTACAAAGGCCAAACCACCACCATCCCGGCTGTGTCCGGTTATCACTGCGCCGCTTGCGGCGAGGTGACGCTGGACCGTGACGCGGTGGACCGTTACAGCGAGTCGGTCGGGGAATTCCAGCGCACAGTCAATGCGGGACTGGTGGACCCGGCATACATCACCAGGGTGCGCACCAAGCTGCGCCTGGACAAGAAACAGGCATCAGCCATCTTCGGCGGCGGCGCCAATGCCTTTGTCCGATATGAAAGCGGCAAAACGAAGCCGCCAGTTGCCTTGGTAAAGCTGCTGAAGGTGTTGGATCACCACCCTGAATTGCTGGCCGAAGTCAGATAACCGCGAAAGGGGGCGACCCGAAATTCCTGCTGATCGGGCCGGTTTACAGCAAGTTGACGGCGCAGGCCGGATCGGCGGTGATCCAGCCCGCCGCCAGCTCACTGCTCCGCGTCCGGATGCCGCGCCAGCCACGCCTGCAACTCTTCGCGGTATTTGTGCAGCGCTTCGGTATATAAGTCCTCGACGCAATAGGCGCAGCCGCTGTGGCAGCAATCGCCGGGCTGTGGCGCTTCGGGCGGCTCGGGGCGCGGGTCGTTGTCGGGTGCCATGTTGACGGACTCCATCACGCCAGCGGCACCGGGCAGGGCGCCACGCCCCGGCTGGAAAACCAGAACACGCCTTCGGCAATCGCATCGAGTTCCCAGCCATCGAGGCTGGCGCCGGCCGGCAACGTGAACGCGAGTTGCAGCGTGATGGTTTTCCCCGGGATCATCATTTCAGGCAACAGGTGGCGCTCCTTGCACTCGGCAAAGCCATCGCTGCCGGGCGCGCCGCGCCGTAACGCAAACGTGACGTGGCCCACGCGCGCCTGGCGGTTGGAAAAGATGGTGTCGCCGGTATTGGTGAACGCCACCTGCACCGTGGCCTGGCGGCTGCCGGGCGCGATCGTGGCCGATTGCAGCGCGAAGCGGGCATCGGTCTTGTGCTGCAAATCCGTGCACGGCGGGTATTGCAATTCTTCGCGGCTCGGCTTGCGCGCGGTGACGTTGTTCGATCCCGCCATGGCGTTGCCGGCGTGGTGCAGTTGCGCCAGCTGGCTGTGCGTGAAGAAGCCATTGACGCCGACATAGCGCTGCACTTCGATAAAGCCGGCCTGGTCCAGCAACTGGTCCAGGTATTCGACGGAAAACGGATTTTCCAGCGTGCCGTACTTTTCCATTTCCGCCATCAGGCCCGCTTCCAGTTCCTTGAAGTCCGGGTGCCACGCGCCTTCGACCACGCCAAGGCAGCCGCCCGGCTTGAGGTAGCGAAAACTCTTCGCTATGGCGTCGTGTTCATCGTGGATGTGGTGCAGCGAATCGAAATACAGGATGGCGTCGAACTCGCCGTCGTCGAACGCCATGTCTTCCACCGTGGTCTGGTGGAAGCGCATCGGCAATTCGCCCGGCAGGCGGTAATGCGCGGCGGCGGCGGCCACGCGCTCGCGCGCCACGCTGACCATGTCGGCGGCCGGTTCCAGCGCATCGACGGCAAAGCCCAGCGCCAGCAGGATTTCAGTGACCCAGCCGGGACCGCTGCCGATTTCCAGCACGCGCCCGCCCGGCTTGATATCCATCGCCTGCAGGATGTTGAGCACGTCATACATCAGGCGGAAGTATTGCTGGTTATGGTTGCGCTGGTCGAACGGCTTCTGGTACAGCCACCATTTATCGCCATCCTGCTCGAGGATGTCGACATACGCTTCGGCCGCCGCGACGGCTTTCTGGTAGGCGATCGGGTTGTCCTTGAGGAAGCGGCGGTGGGCCGGGCCGGCGGGGGCGGCTGCCGGCTGCGCGGCCGGTTCGGCGGGGGCGGCTACGGCATGGGCGCCGGCACCGGCATCCACGGCGGCGCCGGAAGCCTGGGATGAGGAGGTGTCCGGCGCTGGCACGGCGGGCGCTGCAACTGGTTCCAGGACAGGCGCTTGCGCCACGGCAGTCGCAGGTTCAGGCTGGGCGGGCGCCAGGCTGGCGCTCTGCTTGAATAAGTTAAATAGGGATTTCATCAGTTGGAAACTTGATCCTGGACGGGTTGTTCCGCCATGCATGCGGGGCGGAATGCTTGCCGGATTACGCGCTTAGCGCTAATCCGGCCTACGTACTGCTTCCGACGGGTAATGGAAATGAAGTGCTGTATTTTAGGCAATTTTATTCAGGTTCGCCACGGGCGCCGTATCGGCGCGCGGTGTGCGCAGCCAGCGCCGCGCCAGCCGTTGCGCAGGCAATTCCACGAAATGCCAGCTCAGCATGGCGATCGGCAGCGTGACCGCCAGCGCGATGGCCAGGGTGGCGGGCGCGTCCAGCGGGGGCAGGGCGGCGCGCAGCATCAGCAGGATGGGCCAGTGCCAGATATACACGCCGTATGAATAATCGTGGCGCAAATGCATCCAGCGCCGGGTGGCGCCGCCGAGGGCCAGTCCCGCCGTGGCCGCCACCAGGGCAATGCCGAAATAACTGAGGCCGCTGGGCGTCAAGTCATGGTTGCGGGTCCAGTTCAGCGCCAGCAGCGCCACCGCGCACAGCACGTGGCGCCACGTGATGTGGACCGACGGCGCCAAGGTGTACAGCAGCATGCCGGCCAAAAACATCGACCACAGTCTGGTTTCCCAGATATAGCCCGACAAGACCGTGGGGAACAGATGCGTGGCCAGTAACAGGAAAACCGCGGCGCCGCGCAGCCAGGTGCGCATCGGCAGCATGGCGGCCACGCCGACCAGCGCCACCATGATGTACATGCGGCCTTCCCAGTACAGCGTCCACAGTGGACCGTTCAAGTCCTGGCCGCCCAGCACGCCGGCAATCCGGTATTCCGAGGGCGGGATGATGTAGACCAGGCGGTGCAGGACCGTGTTGCCAACAATGTAGCGCCAAGGCGCGGTCTCGGCCAGGCCGGCCGCGCCCTTGTCGGAAAAGAACACCACGGCCACGACAGTGGAGACCAGCAGGCAGACAAACAGGCCCGGCACGATGCGCGCGATCCTGCGCGCCAAAAAGCGCAGCACATGGGGATCGCGCTCCCAGCTTTGCGTGATGAACAAGCCGCTGATGACGAAGAACACGCCGACGGCCAGGCTGCCCAGGTCGGTCAGCGGCGCCATCAGGGCGCTGAGGGGATCGGCCGCGCCGGGACGCACCGCATTGATCTGGTAGGCATGGTAGACCACTACCAGCAGGGCACAGGCCAGGCGCACCAGGTTGAAGCCGTTGTCGTGCGAGGCAATTGCCGTGGCCAGTGGGCGCGAACGCCCTGCATACCCTTCCATACCAATCCGTTGCAAAAAGAAAAGCGCCTAGTATAACGTAGGATGTGATGTACAGTTGCCGGGTTTTGCGGTATCGTTTACGCCACTATTATTGTGTCTACGCTTGTGCGCCCGTTTTTTGCGGGTCTTGCCAGCACAGCAGCCCATCCACCTTCATCAAGAACAGGGCTTCCCATTGGAGGCCCGGGAAATTTATGTCTGAAACACCGATCAATCCTGAAGTTGTCGATGCGCCAACGGTGCGCTTTGCCGACTTTGGCTTGTCGCCCGATATCCAGCGGGCCCTGACGGCCCAAGGTTATGTCCATCCGACGCCGATCCAGGCGCAGGCAATTCCTATCGTATTGCAAGGCCGCGACGTCATGGGCGCCGCCCAGACCGGCACCGGCAAAACCGCCGGCTTTTCGCTGCCGATCATCCAGACCCTGCTGGCGCACGCCAACACCAGCATGTCGCCGGCGCGCCATCCGGTGCGCGCGCTGATCCTGACCCCGACCCGCGAACTGGCGGTGCAGGTGGCGGAAAACGTCCAGGCCTATAGCCAGTTCACGCCGCTGCGCTCGTGCGTGGTGTTTGGCGGCATGGACATGAAGCCGCAAACCGAAGCGCTGCGCCGGGGCGTGGAAATCGTGATTGCCACGCCGGGCCGCCTGCTCGACCACGTCGAGCAGAAAAACATCGCGCTGGGTCAGGTGCAAATGCTGGTGCTGGACGAAGCCGACCGCATGCTCGACATGGGCTTCCTGCCGGACTTGCAGCGCATCGTGAACCTGTTGCCGAAGCAGCGCCAGAGCCTGATGTTCTCGGCGACCTTCTCGCCGGAAATCAAGAAACTCGCGGGCAGCTTCCTGAACCAGCCGGTCACCATCGAAGTGGCGCGCAGCAACGCCACGGCCGAGCGCGTGACGCAGGTGGTGTACAAGGTCGAGGAAAGCCAAAAGGGCGACGTGGTGGCGCACATCCTGCGCCAGCGCGAAGCCAAGCAAGTCATCGTGTTTTCCAACACCAAGATCGGCGCGTCGCGCCTGGCGCGCAGCCTGGAACGCGAAGGCATGAAAGCCGCCGCGATTCACGGCGACAAGACCCAGCAGGAACGCATGGCGGCGCTGGACGCCTTCAAGCGCTTCGAGATCGACGTGCTGGTGGCCACCGACGTGGCGGCGCGCGGCCTCGACATTTCCGACTTGCCGTGCGTGATCAACTACGATTTGCCGTACAACGCGGAAGATTACGTGCACCGCATCGGCCGTACCGGCCGCGCCGGCGCCTCGGGCGACGCGATTTCGATTTATTCCGACAAGGATACGCGCCTGCTCGATGATATTGAAAAGCTCATCAAGCAAACCATCCCGCGCGGCACCCTGGAAGGCTTCATGCCGTCGTCGTCGCGCGGCGAGCGCGATGACCGCATGGGCGAACGCCGCGCCGGCGCCCGCCGTCCCGACGCCGAGGTGCGCGGCGGCGAGCGCGGCGGCGAGCGTGCACGCGGCAGTGACCGCGGCGGCGACCGTCCAGGCGAGCGTGGCAGCCGCCCATTCAGCCCGGCGCCACGGCGTGAAAAAGTCGATCCGTGGTTCCTGAAACCATACGAGCCCAGCAAGAGCACCGCCCCGGCCGCCCCGGCGCCGGCCGCGACGGCCGGCACCGCCAAGCCCAAGCAAAAAATCGCTGCGTTGCTGGGCGGCTTGCGCAAGCAGTAAGGCGCACGTTACACCGATACCCCTCCCGTGCATCCGTGCGGGAGGGGTGTTGCATTTTTACCAATTAAGACAGGGGGCGAGGTTGAAGCGCCAAGAGCAGGAACTGGACTGGATACAAATGTTGCGGGGCATTGCCGCGCTGCTGGTGGTGTTGACCCACGCGCGCTATGCCCTGCTCAATACCGAGCAATGGGGCCTGGCGAACCAGATCTTCATTCCGGGCGCGATGGGCGTCGACCTGTTCTTCGTGATCAGCGGCTTCATCATGTATTACTCGACGGTTGGCACGCCGACCGGTCCGGCGGCCGCGGCCAATTTCCTGATCAAGCGCTTTGCCCGCGTGTGGCCCGTGTATGCCGTGGTGTCGCTGGCCTATGTGCTGGTGGTCAACGGCGGCTGGCATTACTTTGACGGCAACAAGGCCAACTTCTTGCGCAGTATCTTCTTCCTGCCGGTCGACCCGCGCCAGCCGCCGTATTTCACGATCGCGCTGCAGGTGGGCTGGACCCTGGTGTTTGAAATGTACTTCTACCTGGTGTTTGCCGGTTCCATGCTGTTCCACCGCCTGCGCTGGTTCGTGATGCTGTCGTGGATCGTGCTGACCGTGTTCCTGCTGCCGCTGGGCCGCATCGGCCTCAACCTGGAAGTCACGCAAGACCTGGGTTACCACTCGCGCTACATGGCCATCGTCACCAGCCCGTTCATCCTTGAATTTCTGGCCGGCGTGGCGATCGGCTGGGCGTACCGCGCGCCCTGGCTGCGCTTTTCCAGCAAAGCGGTGGCGGCGCAATTGATGTGGGTCGGCTGCGGCTTCGGCGTGTGGGCCATCTACAGCGGCGCCACCTACATGCATGGCCCCACGCACTGGGGCTGGCCGGTGGCGCTGATGGTGCTGTCGCTGGCGATCGGCGTGAAAACCCTGCCGTTCAAGATGCCGCGCCTGCTGCTGTGGCTGGGCGCGATTTCGTATTCGCTGTACCTGACGCACTTGATCGCCCAGCACGTGGTCAAGGTCGCGCTGACGAAGGTGGGACTGGAACCGTTTACCCACGGCTGGAACTACATGTTCATTTCCACGGTGCTGTCGCTGCCGCTGGCGGCGCTGTCGCACCACTACCTGGAACTGGGCGTGGCGCCCTGGCTGCGCAAGCGCATGCTGCAGGCGCACGCGCTGTTGCTGCAGGCATTGCCGCGGCGCGGCCTGCACGCGGCGCGCACGGTCGCCGCACCGGCCCCGGAATCCACTGCTGGCGCCCAAGAGGGCCAGCGCCGCTACGGTAATTGAGCAATTGAACGATGAAACTGGAAAAACTCCCTGAAGCAGGCGTGGCCGCGGCCAGCCACGCGCACCCGGCTTACCGCCCCGATATCGATGGCATGCGCGCGCTGGCCGTGCTGGCCGTGCTGGTGTACCACGCGTTCCCCAAGGCGCTGCCGGGCGGCTTTGCCGGCGTCGACGTGTTCTTCGTGATTTCCGGCTTTTTGATTTCCAGCATCCTGATGGGCAACCTGGAGCAGGGCACGTTCACGTTCGCCGACTTTTACGCGCGCCGCGTGCGCCGCATCTTCCCGGCCCTGCTGCTGGTGATGACGGCGTGCCTGGCGTACGCCTGGTTCGCGCTGTTCCCCGATGAACTGGCCAAGCTCGGTCGCCACGTGTTTGGCGGCGCGGCGTTCCTGTCGAATATCTTCCTGTGGAATGAAGTCGGCTACTTCGACACGGCGGCCGATACCAAGCCGCTGCTGCATTTGTGGTCGCTCGGCATCGAGGAACAGTTCTACATTTTCTGGCCCCTGATCCTGGCGTGGACCCACAAGCGCGGCGGCAACGTGGTGAAGGTGTTGCTGGCGCTGGCGGCCGTGTCGTTCCTGGTCAATATCGGCGGCATGCACAAATATGCCAGCGCCACGTTTTATTCGCCGGCCAGCCGGGTGTGGGAATTGCTGCTGGGCGCCTTGCTGGCCTACCTGAGCGTGCACCGCTACACGCTGTTTGCCGGCGTGCGCCAGGAAGGCGGCGGCGATCGGCTGCTGCTCAATCCCGGCAGCGCCTATGCGCGCAGCGTGCGTTCGGTGGTCGGCCTGTTGCTGATCGCGTCGGCCTATGCCTTCCTCAGCGCCAAGCGCCCGTATCCGGGCTGGGGCGCCTTGCTGCCGGTGCTGGGCGCCATCATGCTGATCAGCGCGGGGCCGCAAGCGTGGGTCAACCGCGTGGTGCTGTCGAACCGCGCCATGGTGTGGGTGGGCCTGATCAGTTATCCGCTCTACCTGTGGCACTGGCCGCTGCTGTCGTTTGCCCACATCATTGAATCGGGCACGCCGCCGGCCAAATGGCGCGCGATTGCCCTGGCGGCGTCCGTGGTGCTGGCGTGGCTGACGTACCGCCTGCTCGAGCGCCCATTGCGCGGCGCCGCGCAGGGCCGCGTGAAAGTCATCGTGCTGTCGGCGGCCATGGCGGCGCTGGCGGGGGCCGGCGTGTACGTGAACCGCGCCGAAGGTTTGCCGCAGCGTGGCGCGGTGGTGGCCAACGCCCAGTTGCACAAGGACTTGATCATGGTGGAAGACGTGGCCAAGGCCAATGCGTGCAAGGCGCGCTATGGATTCACCAGCCAGTACCAGTATTGCATCCTGGACGACGTGCAGCGCGATCCGACCGTGCTGTTGATCGGCGACAGCCACGCCTACCACATCGTGGCCGGCATGACGAAATACTGGCGCGCGCGCGGCGACAACCTGTGGCTGCTGGGCACCCGCATCCCCTTCATCGGCCTGCCGGTCGGTTCCGACCCGTACCAGCAAGCCACGCCGGCCATGCTGGAGCTGGCGCTGAAGACCGCCAGCGTGCACACGGTGATCATTTCCACCGTGGCCAAGCTGCAAAACGTGAATGAAGATGGCCAGCGCATGGTGGCGGCGCTGCGCACAACGCTGCAGCAATTGCAGGCGGCCGGCAAGCGCGTCATCTTCGTCAATGACGTGCCGATGCTGGACTTCGAACCGCGCGCCTGCATCGGCCGCCCGGGTATCGCCAGCACGCAGATGCGCACCGACTGCGCGCTGCCGCGCGCGAAATTCGATGAAAACGTGAAGCTGCACCAGGATGCGCTGCAAGCCGTGCTGCGCGAGTTCCCCGACGTGCAATTGTTCGACGCGGCCGCGCCCCTGTGCGATGCGCAGCGCTGTCACGTGATGTTGAATAAGCGCCTGATGTACCGCGATACGCACCACCTGAGTTATGTGGGCGATTTGTATGTGGGCGAACAGTTCGCGGCGCAGCAGGCGGCGCGCGGAAACAAGTAAGCGGCGCCTCGTCGATGGCCGCGCGCAGCCCCTAGGCAACAGCCTAGAGGCGCAAGGCCAGAGGCGGTGCCATTTTCTTTTGCCCTTGAAGGCGATTTGCGAACAGGGGAAGGGAAATTAAAAAGCGCTGTCACCAGCAATCGTGGAATGGCCCACGGCTGTAGGCTGTAGGGCGCGATTAGCTGCGCAGCAGCGTAATCCGCCATTGCCGGCAGCACCTATACGCATGCAATGGCGGATTACGGCGTACCGCCTAATCCGCCCTACCGTTGCCAGTACAGGGTATGCCACGATTCCAGGTGACAGAGCCAATTGGCGGCACGCAAACCAGTGCCGCCCGCCGCGCCAGCGCTGAGCGCGTTTTTCAGTTGCCCGACACGCTTTCCGCGCTGTCGATCTTCAAGCTTTCAAACCCGATGCCCATTGCCCGCAAGTCTTCACCCTGGCCCAGCGACTTGGGCGTAGTCGGGGCCGGGATCGTGAAGCGCAGCGTGGTGGCCGTGCCGTCGGTATCGAACGGCAGCGTGACCTGGCTGCTTTCCGCGCCCAGCTGCATGGTCCGTTGCTGGCCGCCGATGGACACCGTGATGTCGCGGCCGATGTTCGGGCCGAACGCGCGGCCTTTGATGGCGAGCGTCAGGTGCTTCGGCAGCGGGCCGGTGAATTCGATTTCCACTTGCGGTCCGTCCGACCAGCTGCCCCAGGGTTCCGGTCCGGCCAGGCCCATGGCGCGCGCCACGTACATGCCGGTCAGCGGGCGGTCGAACGTGAACACCTTGCCGGCCGCGCTGCGCGGCATCTGGAACAGCATCATTTCATCCTTGCGCGCCACCACGCGCGCCTGCGGCGGCGGCGCGTACTGGCCAATCACCAGCACCCACTGCTTGTCGCCCGGCAGTTGCGACCAGTCGGGCTGCTGGCCCGGCTGCACTTGCATGAAGGCGGAATTCGGGTTTTCCACGAAGAAGCGGGTACGGTGCAGGCCGCCGATGTCGTTGGCGACGATCACCAGCTGGTCCGTCTCGCCGCGGTCGAGGTAATGGCGTGCAAACAGGCCGGCCTTCGAATAATGGTCGGGCCAGATCGTGTAGCGCACGTACTTGTTGATGTTCAGCGAACCGCCCAGCGTGGCCAGCGGCAGCGCCAGCAGCACGAACAGGCGCAAGCCCAGCAGCGGACGCACCATCCAGGCCAGCGACGCCAGCAGCGCCAGGCCGGTGACGACGTTGAAGATGGAACGCTTGTACGACACCGCCAGCAAATCCGGGCTGTCGATGATGCCCGGTGCAAACCGGTGCAGCAAGTGCGCGCGGGCGTGCCAGATCAGCACCAGCAGCAGGGCGCCGACCAGCAGGCGCGGCCACTGGCGCTTGTCCACTTGCGGCGCCTGCCATGCGGCGGCGGCAAACACCATCAACAGCGGCAAGGCAAAGTTGTAATAGCGGGTGTGGATGCGCGCCGTGCTGTCGGTGACGGCCAGGCCGGTGATCGATGCGGTAAACGCCACCGTGACGGCCAGCACGGAACCGAGCATCAGGATCGTATAGACCGTCAGCGCCCGCATGCGGCGCGTGGCCGGATCGCCGCCGCGGGCGGCGCGCACGGCGCCCGGCAGCATGGTCAGCAAGACTGCCAGCGGTACGCCGAACATCAGGCCCAGCAGCATCAGGTGGCCCTGCATGTTGTGCCACGCGAATTGCAGCAGCATCGGCAGCGGGTAGTGGGTCTTGGCGGTGTAGGCGGCCTGGCCGCTGTACAGGGAGCCCAGCAGGCTCAAGCCGTTCTTGCCGGCCAACAGGTAACCCACCGCCATGCGCGTGGCCAGCGTCGCCACTGCGGCAGCCACGGTCCACAGCAGGCCGCGCAACAGCCAGCGCGAGGCCGGCGCGTCGCCGCGGTCCGCATAGGCCAGGTAAAACAGGAACACCGCCAGGGCCGGCGCCAGGAACAGCCCGTGCAACTTGATCAGCGCGGTCAGGCCCAGCGCCACGCCGATGGCCAGCGCGCGGCGCGTGGTCATGGCGTCGCTGTAAGTCATGACCAGGCAGCTGAAGGCCCAGAAAGCGCAAAAGTAAATCGCTTCCGGCATGAAGAACGGCGTGTACGCATTGTTCGGGCCGAACATCGCCACCGCCGCCACCAGCGCCGCCACCCAGGCCGGCATATGGCGCCGCGCCATCAGGTAGATGCACGGCGCGGCCAGCACGAACAGCAATACGTTGAACATGCGGTTGCAGTCGAGGAAGCTGTCGCCGCACTGCAGGGTGAGCTTGTACAGCCAGAAGTACAGGTACGACGGCACTTCCGCCTGCGCCGCCGGCAACAGGCGCGCGCCGCTGCTGTAGACCCATTCATCGACGAAGGCGATCGGGTAGACGCCGCTGTTGCGGATGAACAGGAAGATAAAGATCACCGCTAGCAGCGGCGCGAACCAGACCGGCGCGGCGGGGCGTTGGGGAGAGACGGAAACAGGTTTCATAAGGGTTGGTGAGAACAATTTATGCGGCGGTGCGTGGCGGATTACGCGGGCTGCGCCCGCTAATCCGCCCTACAGCTGAAGACAGCAATACATCATGGCGATGGCGGCGTTTCGCCCACCGCCAGGCGGGTCAGCCCCAGGCCCAGCGTGCGCTGGTCGTTGCCCATGCCGAGCGCCAGCGGCGAGGCCGGTTGCGGCACCGTAATGGTCAACTGGCGCTGCCGGCCATCGGTATCGAGTTTCAGCAGCAATTGCTGCGGACCGGCCTGCAGCTTGAACGGCAGCGTAGTGGAACCCGCCTGCAGTACGAATTCCTTGCCGGCGTTGGGGCCGAAGGCGCGGCCTTCCAGCACCAGCGTGGCGCGCGCCGGCAGCGGTTGTACGAAGTGCAGCGTGACGGTCTTGCCGCTGGACCAGCTGCCCCAGTCTTCCGCGTCATGCAAGCCTTCGATGCGCTCCAGCGCCGGGTTGTTGCGCGGCTGGCCGAATTCCAGCTGGTACAGCATGGCGCCGGCGCCCGTGACCGGGATCAGCGCATAGTCCGGCGTGGCCAGCGCGGGTTTCCATTCCGGCGGCAGTGCATGCTTGCCGACCACCAGCAGCCAGCGCTTGTCGGCCGGCGCCAGCATGGCGTCGAACGGTACATCGGCCGGCAATTCAATGGTGGTGGCGCGCGGGCTGTCGATGTGGAATTGCGCGCGCGCCAGGCCGGCCAGGTCGCTGCCGGCAATGGCCACGTCGTCGCGCTGGCGCGGCGTCAGCACGGCGCGCACGGCGGCGCCGGCCGCGTCGTATTCATTGCCGGCCTGGGCGCGCTGGAACACGACCGTGGTGCCGATTTCCGAGCACAGCATCATCAGCGGCAGCAGCCCGTACAGGAAGCCGCGCGCCGCCTGTTGCGGGCGCCATGCCCACCACAGCAGCAAGCCGATTTCCAGGCCCACCAGCAGCGCCGACGCGGGGCGGGTGCTGCCGTGGCCAAAGCGGCCCTGGCTGTCGAGCAGGGTAAACACTTCCGGGCAATCGATCAGCGAGCTGACGTAGGCCGGCAGCAGGCGCAGCGCGGCAAACCCCACCAGCACGGCCATGCCGCCGGCCAGCAGCCAGCGCAGCCGCGCCGACATCTTCGTGGCTTGCGCCATGCAGGCGGCGCCGGCCAGCAACAGTAACGGGAAAGCAAAATCGTAATAGCGCAAATGCAGGCGGCTGCCTTCCAGCGGGCCGGCATTGGCGATCGAGGCGGTATAGGCCACCGTCATGCCCAGTGCGGAACCGAGCATCAAGACCGTGTACAGCAGCAGCGTGCGGCCCTGGGCGCCCACGGCGTTGCGCATGCCGCGGCACGCGGCCGCGGCGGCAAAGGCCAGCAGCGGGAAGCCGAACAGCACGGCCAGCGCCATCGCGTGGCCATAAAAATTGTGCAGGGCCGGCGGCAGCAAATGCAGCAAGCCATGGTCGCTGTTGTTGACGTGGCCGCCATAGAACGTGCCGAACAGGCTCAAGCCGGGTTTGCCGGCCAGCAGGTAAGCGACGCCAAGCTTGGTGGCAATCGTCAGCGCCAGCGCCGCTGCGGCGGCCAGCACGCCCTGCAGCAAGCCCTGGCGGCCGGAGCCGGCCCACGCCGCGTACACCAGGTACAGGCACAGCGCCGGCAACAGGAACAGCGCATGCACCTTGATCAGGCTGAGCAGGCCCAGCAGCACACCGGCGCCGGCGCCCAGCGCCAGCGTGGCTTGCAGGCCGGGGCGCAGCAAGACCCAGGTCAAGACCCAGAAGCCGAAGTAATACATGGCTTCCGGCATGAAGTACGCGGTATAGCCATTGATGGGCGAGAGCATGCTGAGCACGGCCAGCACTGCGGCGGCCGGGCGCGGCAGCAGCGTGCGCGCCACCAGGTAAATGAAGGGGGCGGCGGCAATGAAGAACGCCACGTTGAGCAGGCGCGTGCATTGCAGGAAGCCGGCGCCGCATGCATTGGTCCAGCCATACAGGCCCAGGTACAGGTACGACGGCAATTGCGACTCGCCCAGCGGGGTCAGGCGCGCGAATTTGCTGTACAGCCATTCATCGGCAAACACCAGCGGATAGGGGCCGGTATTGCGCAGCGCCAGGTACAACAGGGCAATGACCAGCGCGGCCGTGAAACCATGGGCCGTGGTGATGCGCCCCAGTGTGGAATTGCTGCTTGAGCCAGACAGTGAGACAGACATGAAGAGATTACTTTCAAAGTGGCAACACGGCGGCGATGATAACGCACATGTAGCAAAAAGACATCATTTTGAATGGCAGGACGGGAACCCTGTACCAGCGGTTCCCGTCGTTGTTTTTATTTGGCGGGCGCGGCGGAGCCGACGGCTGGCTTGAAGATCCAGTATTTGCCGAGCAGGTAGCCATTGACGGCCACCACCGGCAGGGACGCCAGCTTGCCTGCCAGCGCGCTGCCGAACAGGCTTTGCGCCACGCTGACCATGGCGACCGTGATCAGGTAATTCACCGCCACCAGCGCCAGGTAGCGCGCAAAGCTGCGGCCCTGCGGCATGGCGCTGAACGTGACCTTGGCGTGGAACATGTAATTGAACAGCAGGCCCGTCAGGAAGCCGGCCGAGCTGGCGGCCACCACGTGCCAGCCCAGCGACAGCAGCCATTGCATGACGCCGATGTCGATCAGCGCCGACACCACGCCGCCGCCGACATAGATGACGAACTGGCGCAGGTGGCGCAACCGTTGCACGTGGCGCTTCATTTCGGCGCACGCCACAGGCTGCGGCGGTGGATGGGACGGCGCGGCACGGACGCGATGTCGTGCGACAGGAACGCGAGGATCAGCTGGGTGCCCATCAGCACCGGCAGCGCCGACAGCATCACGGTGCCGGGCGCGGTCGGCAGGCCGGCCTTGGCCGACTGCATCCAGTGGATGCCGCCATACACGGCGCCGCCGATCAACATCAGCAGGCCCAGCGGCAATTCAATCGATGCCAGCGACATATTGCGCAGGTAATAGTTGTAAAACACGCGCTTGCCGAAGTTGCGCACGTGCTTGAACAAAAATTCCGTGATGATCTTGGAAATCTTCAAATTGCTGACTTCATCGCCATAGCTGGCGTCCATCGGCACGTCGACCACGGCGGCGTTGATGGTGTTCAGGCGGAACAGCATGTCCGTTTCAAAGAAGTAGCGCTGGCTGATCTTATGGAACGGCAAATGGCGCGCGGCGTCGGCATGGATCGCGGTATAGCCATTGGTGGGATCGAACAAATCCCAGTAGCCGGACGACAGCTTGGTCATCAGCGACAGCACCGCGTTGCCGAACAGCCGCACCGGCGGCATGGCGCTGATCTGTTCCAGGTCGAAGAAGCGGTTGCCCTTGGTGTAGTCGGCTTCGCCATTGAGGATGGGCGCGACGAATTCCGGGATCAGGCGCGGGTCCATCTGGCCGTCGCCGTCGACCTTGACGATCACCGTCATGCCATCCTGGATGGCGGCGCGGTAACCGCTCATCACGGCGCCGCCCACGCCCTGGTTTTGTTCGTGGAAGATCACTACCACGCGCGGGTCCTGGCAGTTGGCGCGGACGAATTCGCCGGAATTGTCCGGGCATTTGTCATCGACCACGTAAATGCGCAGCACTTCCGGGCCGATCGATTCGATCACGCCCAGGATGTGGCGCGTCACGCGGTAGCTGGGGATGACGACGGCAATCGCGGCGGTGGTTGCCTGGTAATCGTTTTTCATGGCGTGGTACTCAGTTCGGTGCCTGCGTTGGCAAGCGGTTCATTGATGGCGCTGGCGGCGGCCGCATTGGCTGTGCCGGCGGCACGCCCGGCGCGATCGGCAGGCGCAGCAGGATCGGCATGCCCGGCGCGCGCCGCATCGGCGGTGGCCATGGCGGCGGCGGTCTCCGGTCCAAACAGCGCGGCGGCCAGCTGGCGAGCATTGTCCGCCCAGGTTTGCCACGGCATGCCTTGCGAGCCCGTGACCTTGCCGGCCTTGCTGTCCGCCAGCCAGGCCGTGATGGTGCCGGCGAGGTCGGCGCCGCCGTTGCCGCTGAAGTAGTGCGCATGCTCGCGCGCCACTTCGCGGAATACCGGAATGTCGCGCGCAATCAGCGGCACGCCGTGGCGCGCCGCCTCGATCAGCGGCAGGCCAAAGCCTTCGCCTTCGCTCGGCACCAGCAGGCAGGCGCACGACTGGTACACGCGCTCCAGGTATTCATCGCTGATGCCGCGCAGCCAGTGCAATCGCTTGCCCAGTTCAGGGTGCGACGACAGGCGCTCCATGATGGCGGGGATGGTGCGGCGCTGTGCATTGGGCACGCCTTTCCAGCCTTCGCCTCCGACGATCACCAGGCGCACGTCGGCGCCGGCGGCCCACAGTTGCTCGAACGCGTCGAGCGCTTGCAGGTGGCCCTTGCGCGGCTCGATCGTGCCCACCATCAGGAAGGATGGCGCGGCGGCGATGTCGGCCAGCACGGCAGGCGCGTCGTCGGGCAAGCCCTTGCTCGGCTGCGAAGCGTCGATGTCGGCGCCGTGGTGCACGACCACCATCTCCGGCATGGCCTGGTGCGGCAGCTTTTGCCGCAGCCACTGGCGCGTTTCGTCGGCCACCGCGCCGCTGATGCAGACCAGCCGGTCGGCATGGCCGCTGATGGCCTTGAGCCAGCGCTCGAACACCGCGTCGGTGTTGGGCGGGAAGAAGTCCGGCCGCAGCACGGGCAGGATGTCGTGCACCAGGAAATTCACGCTGACGCCGGCCGCGCGCCAGCGCGCATACAGGCCGGTGTTGGCCGCTTCGGTGACGGCGCCGGGGAAGAAGTCCGGGCTGTAGAACACGTCGCCGGCCGACACGCGCACTTCGTCATCGACCACGCCATAGCTGTCGGTGCCGAGCATGGTGTGCTCATAGCGGCGCGCGTAGCGGTAGTGCCAGCGGTTGCCCTCGTCGGTCAGGTACACCGGCACCACCTGGAATGCGGTGGTCGGCAGGCGCAGCAATTCCGACAATTGCGCCCGCACCACGCGCTGGATGCCGGTCTTCAAGTCTTCGCGCGCCACGGCCGACACGTCGACCAGCAGTTGCGGCGCCACGCGGCCGGCGGCGAAGCTGCCATGGGCGCGGCCGTGCACCACCACGTCGACCAGCTGGCGCGCGCTTTGTTCCCACGTCAGCCACGGCATGCCGGCCGACGCGGGCGCCTTGCCTTCCGCGTGCAGGGCCAGCCACGACCGGACCGCGTCGGCCAGCGCCTGCGGCGCCTTGCCGTCGAAGTAGTACGCGTGTTCGCCGGCCACTTCGCGGAACACGGGAATGTCGCGCGCAATGATCGGCAAGCCATGCTGCGCGGCCTCGATCAGCGGCAAGCCGAAGCCTTCGCCTTCGGAGGCGGCCAGCAGCGCGGCGCAGCCCTGGTACAGCTGCAGCAGCATTTCATCGGACACGCCCGGCAGCCAGAACAGGCGGCGTTCGCGCTGCGGATGCTGTTCCAGGCGCTTGACCACCTGGTCCACCAGCCAGCCGGGTTTGCCGACGATGACGAGGTTGACCGCGATGCCCTGTTGCCACAGCAATTCCAGCGCGGCCAGCGCCTGCGCCTGGCCCTTGCGCGGTTCGATGGTGCCGACCATCAGCAGGGTCGGCGCGCCCTGCATGGCTTGCAGCACTTGCTGGGCATTGTCCGGCATGCCGGTCGATGGCGCGCTGGCGGCAATGTCGGCGCCCAGGTGGAAATAGCCCAGTTGCAGCGGTTGCGCGCGCTGGCTCGGGCGGGACGCCAGCCACGCGGCCAGTTCGTCCGACACCGAGCGCGAAATCGCGGCCACGCCGTCGGCGATGCGGCTGACGGTGTTGATGTAGTCGCCGTAGTATTTTTGCGTGCCGTATGGGAAAGCGTCGGGACGCAGCAGCGGCAACAGGTCATAGACCACGAACCAGATCGCCACGCCGCGCAGGCGCATCTGCTTGAATTGCGCCTCGTTTTGCGTGGTGATGTTCGAGGCCAGGTCCAGGCCCAGGAACAGGTCGCCCGCGGCGGTGTCGATCGGCGCATCTTCCAGTTCCGGCGCCTGGCCGCCGATCATGGCGCACATGAAGCGGCGCGCATAACGGTACGGGTGCATCACGCCGGCGCTGTAGACCGGTTCGACGCGGTAGCCGGCCGGCGGATCGGCGATCAGCGCCAGCAGCACGCTGCGCACCACGCGCTGGATGCCGGTCTTGTAATCGGTCTGCACCAGCGCCGAGATATCGACCAGCAGCTGGCGGTGGCCGGGCAGCAGTTGCGCGCGGTTGGCGGCGATCTGCCGGGCCAGCGGCGTCAGGGCGTCGGCCGATGGCGGCCGCGGGGCGCCCGGCTGCGCCAGCGCCGCCACCATGCGGCGGTAATGCGCGTGGCCGCTTCGCTGGTGGAAGTGTTCGATGGCGTCGCGGTATTGCAGGCCGACCTGTTGCGGGCTGTGCTCGCGGCGGATGTAGGCGCGCGCCACGTCGGACAGATGGGCGCGGCGTGCGGCGTCGCCTTGCAGGCTTGCCAGCGCGCCGGCCAGGTCGGCCGTGTCGAATTCATCGTCCAGCATCACCAGCACGTCGTCCGGCAGGTCGGCCGCCGCGCCGTGCGCATTGATGATGGTGGGCACGCCATACAGCAGGCAGTCGAGGATGGATGCCGACGATTCGCCGCGCGTCATGGTGCGCAACTGCACGGCCACGTCGCTGGCGGCCAGCCAGTTGGCGTAATCTTCCGTGGTGGCGAAGCCGGTGATGCGGATGCGGTCGCGCGCATCGGAGGCCTGGATGCGGCGCTGCAGTTCGGCGCCATACGGTCCCGCGTCATTGGCGCCGACGAAGACCAGGTGGCACTGGCGCTGGCCGGCCAGCGGCGAGGCCAGGTAAGCATCGAGCAGGCGGTCGTTGAGCTTGATCGCGCCCAGCATGCCGAAGCTGCTGACGATGAATTCATCGTCGGCGATGCCGAGCGCCTTGCGCGCGGCGGCGCGGCGCGCGGCCGGGTCGCCTTCGGCGCCGCCGCGCAACAGCGGCAGGGTGCGCCAACTGTCGGCGCTGCCGGGGCCATACCATTGTTCGGCCAGGCGTTTGGCGTAGGCGCTGTGCACGATCACGCCGGCCGCGTGGTCCAGCACTTCCTTGTTGCACGGGTACGCCCAGATGGTGGGGTTGCGGCCATGTTCGGTATGGTGGCGCAAGCCGCCGTAGCCGTGCGACGCATGCAGCGCCTGCATGAACGCGCCCGGCACGTCGCCGTCGCGCTCCATGTTGTCGAGCACACCGCTGAGGTAAAAGTCGTGCAGCACCACCACGCCCGGATGCGCCTTCAGCAGCGCGAACATGTGCTTGTGCATGTTCGAATTGCCGAAGTGGTAAACGATGCGCTCGAAACCGGCGGCCTGCTGCGCGAACGCGGCGGCGTCGATGATGGGGTAGCGCTGCATCGCGGCATTGGGCGTGGCGCCTGGCGTGGCCACCAGCGTGATGTCGTAAAACTGGCCGATCTGCTCCAGCACTTCGGCGCTGTAGTCGGCAATGCCCGACGGTTCCGGCGGCAGCGGCGAAATGTACGCCAGGCGCGGGCGGCCGGCCGGCTGCGCCTGCAGGGCCTGGCGCGCGGCCAGCGTCTGGGCGGCCAGGCGGATCGCCTCGAACAGCGCGGCGGCGCCGGCTTCGGTGGCGTCGGCCGGCACGGCCGGGGATTGTGGCGGCAGGCAGGCGGCGAGCTTGATGTGCAGCGCGGCGTCGCGCAAGGTCACCAGGTCGCATTGGCGCAGCAATTGCTGTTGCTGGCACAGCAGCGCCTGTTGCGGGCCGGCGCTGGCGGCCAGCTGGCCGGCGTCGCCGACGCCGATCACGTTCAGCGTGTGCGGCGCCGCCGTGTACAGGGTCGCGGTTTGCGGGATGTCGAATACGCCCGGCGCATACACGGCGTCGGCATTGAAGCCGGCCAGCCAGCCGGCGCGCAGTTGCTCGGCCGCGTGGCGCTGCCAGTCGCTGTCCGGCGCCGGCACGGCATAGCTGACGATGTGCCGTGCCGGCAGCGCGCCCGGTTCGCTGGTCAATGCCGCGCGCACGGCGGCCGCGCTGTCGGGATACGCTTCATTGACGGCCGCCAGCACCATGTGGCCCTGCGCGGCGCCGACACGCGCCAGCGCCTTGGCCTGATCCAGCACGAAGGCGCGGTCATGGGCGGCGCCGGTCTGGCAAGACTGTAAATCGATAACGAGACGCAAGGTTGGCATGTTCATTTGGCTTGGGTGTCAAAGGCGCGCTGCAAGTCGGCCAGCACGGCGCGGGCCGGGATGGACAAGTCGCGCAATTGCGATGGCACGTCGGGCGTGGCGGCGCTGTCCGGCGCGGTCGCCATCTTGGCGGCGGCCAGTGTATTGGCGACCTGCTGCTGCAGCCAGGGCGAACGGCCGATCACCGGCAACAGCGTGCGGCGCAGCGCTTCGCGCGACGTCAGCCAGCGCAGGCCGCGGCGCAGCGCGCCCTTGGCCTTGCGGCGCACCAGGTTCGGCAGGCTGTCCGGCCCGCGCCGCATGACCAGGCGCAGCGGCGCGGTGATGCGCCACGACGAGCTGGCGTAGACCGCATTCAGGCGCTGTTCCAGGTTGCGGCCCCATTCGTCGGCGCGCAGCAGCGAGGCGTAGGTGGTTTGTTCGCGCTGGTTGGCGGCCTGTTCGCGCTGCAGCGCCGCCTGTTCGCGCTGCAGGGCGGCCAGCTCGCGCTGGATGGTTTCCTGCAGCTGGTCCTGGGTCTGCTGCAAATGCTCGACCATGCGCAGCGCCTGCTGCTGCAATTCCTCCAGCTGGCTGGCCTGGCGCGCGTTTTCCTGCGCACGCCGCTGCAGGTCGGCCGTGAGCTTGCCGGCATGGGCGTCCAGTTCATCGATGCGCTGCCAGTTGGCGCGCACCTCGGCCGCCAGTTGCTTTTCCTGCTTCCACGCCTTGTCCAGATGGTGCGGGATAAACGCGTCGAACACGTTTGGCTGCAGGTTCAACGCCTCCAGCAGCGCCGGGTGTTCCTCGGCCACGTAATAGCGGTTCAAACCGTCGAAGTAGGCGTAGCGGTAGCCGTGCGGCAGCACCAGGTGTTCCCAGTCGCCATGGTTGGTGGTGCGCTGGCCCGGCAGGGTGGCTTCGATCACCAGCACCCATGGGCGCCAGCGCTGGAAATCCATGCCTTGCAGGACCGCGCCTTCGAAGCCTTCGACGTCGATCTTCAGGAAGTGGATCGGTCCCTGCACGTGCTCGGCGCAAATGCCGGACAGGGTGCGCAGCGGCACCTTGACTTCGGTTACCGCGTAGCCGTCGGCCGCGTGGGCGCTGGCCACCGCGGCGTCGGTCGAGGCCCAGCCGTTCATGTCGGGCACGTCGTACAGCGTGATCTCGCCTTCCTCTGCGCCGGCCGCGCAAGCGAGGTTGATGTCGCGCGGGCGCTGGTCGAGGAACGGCTGGCGGTAGGACGGCATCGGTTCGACGTTGATGCCGCGCCAGCCGGCGTCGTAGAACGCCTTGGTCACGGAATGCAATTCCGGGTCGTTGGCGCCGACGTCGATGTAGAAACCGTTGGCGATGTGGCCCAGCGCGCGCCACAGCAGCACGTCTTCGTGGTTCTGCGAATAGGAAATGAAGGTCATGGCTCGTCGCGTGCGATTTCAATGGCGGGTTCCATCCACGAGGAACCTTCGAAATAAGGCCGGCGCATGTTCACGACCGTGAACACCAGCGCCAGTTCGCGCCATTCGTAATTGTTGACATAGTGGGTCGCGGTGCTGACGATCGCGGTGGCGACCGAATAGCTGCCCGCGCCCAGGTTGGCGTCGAACGTGAAGCGGTACACGTGGCGTTCGCCCGGCTGCACGTCATGCAGCGGCATTTCACGCAAGTCGGTATTGGTGCCGTAGATCGGCTGGCCCAGGCGGTCCTTGATCATGTAGCCCAGGATCAGGCACGGGATCAGGGCGCGCGTCTGCACCGCAATTTCCAGGGTCACGCGGGCGCCCACGTCGATCACGTCGACCCGCTCGCCGGCTTCGTTGAGCAGCGCGATGTCGGTCACGGTGGCTTCGCCGGTACCGGAAATCACCTGCACCTTGCCGTCTTCGCGCGCCAGCAATTGCAGCTTGCTGTTTTCCTTGTCGGCGATCAGCGCATTGTAGTAATCCATGATTTCATCGGGCGGGCCCTGGCGCGCGATACGGCCGCCATCGAGCAGGATGGCGCGGTCGCACACCGACTGGATGGCCTGCTTGTCGTGCGACACCAGCAGTAAGGTGGTGCCGGCGCGGCGGTACTGGCGGATCCGTTCAAAGCTCTTGTGCTGGAAGTAGGCGTCGCCCACCGACAATGCCTCGTCGACGATCAGGATATCGGGCCGGCGCGCGGTGGCGATGGAAAACGCCACGCGCATCTGCATGCCGGACGAATAGACGCGCACCGGCTGGTCCATGTATTCGCCGACCTCGGCAAAGGCTTCGATTTCCGGCATCAGCGCGGTGATCTGTTCCATGCTCATGCCCATCAGCTGGCCCGCCATGTAGACGTTCTGGCGCCCCGTGAAGTCGGGATGAAAGCCCATGCCCAGCTCCAGCAGCGCGGCCACGGTGCCTTCCATGTAGATCGATCCGGTGGTCGGCTGCGTGGTGCCGGTGATCAGCTTTAACAGCGTACTCTTGCCGGCGCCATTGGTGCCGATCAGGCCCACGGCTTCGCCGGGCTTCACCTGGAAATCGATGTCCTGCAAGATCCACTTCAGCGTGTGGTGCGTGCCGCCCATGGGCAGCCATTCGCGCAGGCGCGACCAGCGTGTCGGATATTGCTTGTAGGCCTTGCCCAGTTTGGTAACGGTAATCGATCCCATCAGAGTTCATCCACCATTTCACCCGCGCGGCGGCGGAACAAGTGCAAGCCCAGCGCGCACAGCGCCAGCGCCAGCACGGCGCCGGGCAGCAGGTCGCCCCAGGCCGGCGCGCGGCCGGCCACCAGGATGTCCTGGCACGCCTGGATCAGCGCCGCCATGGGATTGAATTTCATGGCCTCGCGCACGCTTTCCGGCACGATCGAGGCCGGGTAGACGATGGGCGTGAGCCAGAACCAGAATTGCAGGAAGATCGTGAAAAACTGGCCGACGTCGCGGAAGAACACGTTCAACACGCCCAGCACCATGCCCAGTCCCAGCGCCAGCAGCACTTGCAGCGCGATCACCGGCAACAGCAACAGGAACACGGCGCCGGGGAACTGGCCGGACAGGATCAAAAACGCGGTGAACAGGCCGAAAATGATGGCGAAATTGAGCAGCGCGTTCAACACCACGATGACGGGCAGGCAAATGCGCGGAAAGCTGATTTTCTTCAGCAGGTTGGCGTTTTCCAAGAACACGTTTTGCGAGCGCGCCAGGATTTCCGAGAACAGGCCCCAGGTCAGGATGCCAGCGCACAGGTAAATGCTGTAGCCGTACTGGCTGGCGTTGCCGGGCAACTTGCTTTGCATGACCTGGGAAAAAATCATGGTGTAGACCAGGATCATGGCCAGCGGGCTGAGCACCGCCCATGCGGCGCCCAGCATGGTATTGCGGTATTTGGCCTGGAACTCGCGCCGTACGCTGCCCGCGACGAAGCCGCGGTACGACCACAGCGCCCGCATCATCATGCCCGAAATCATGCCGCACCTCGTTGCAAGCGTGCCGCTGCTGCGATTGAAACTGTCATTTTGAAAGCTGATACGCCGTCCTGGAAGCGGCGCTGTCTGGAAACCGGTAGGAGGCGGGTATTATACCGCACTGCGGCAAGAGGCCTTGCCACAGTTGTAACACGTTGTCACAGGTTAAAGGCGGGCAGTGGTGGTGAACCGTAGGCTGGATTAGCGCAGCGTCATCCGGCATCCGCCGCCAGCGCTTGCCACGGCGCCAGCATGGCGGATCACGATCCGCCCTACATCATGCGGCAGCGCCTTATTTCAGCCCTGCACCAGCTTTTGCAGCGCTTCCGGATCCTTGATGACCAGGCGATTCGGTTCTTTTTGCACGATACCCTGTTGCACCAAGGTCAACAGCGCGCGCGTCACGGTTTCGCGGCTGGTGTTGATCATGTTGGCAATGTCTTGGTGAGTCGGCAGGTTTTCCACCACGGTGCCGTCCGGGTTTTTCTTTTGCATCAGCACCAGGTAGGTGTAAATGCGCTTGGCCGTGTTGTTGATGCTGAGCAGCGCGCGGAATTCCGAGTCGCGCTGGATCTTTTGCGCCAGGTGTTGCAGCATCTGGCGCGCCACCGACGGCGAATGGGAAAACAGGTGCATCGCGGTCGGCGCCGGCAGGAACGCCACCAGCACGTCGGTGGTGGCCACCACGGAAGCGGAGCGGGTGGTATTGTTGATCAGCGCGATTTCGCCGAAAAAGTCGCCCGGCACCAGCATGCGCAAGCCGATCGCGCGGCCATCCTCGGTCACGTCGATGACTTGCAACTGGCCCGCCAGCAGGAACAGCAAGCCGTCGCCGCTGCCGCCCTTGTGCAGCACGACTTCACGCTTGGCGTATTGGCGGATGCGGATGTCCGCCTTCACGCGGGCAATTTCCTCATCGTTCAAATTCGCCAGCAGCGGGATTTTGCGCAGGTGCACCTGGACATTGCGCTCTTCGCTGGCGGGAGCGGCGGAAGGCGCGGCAGTGGCGGTTTGCGCAGGCGCGTTGGCAGGCAGGGGCGTCGAACTCATGCAGTGATTATCTCATGGAGCGGCGTCAGTCGAGCAGTATCGTGTGATCTGCGTCACGAAATCGGCAGGCTTTGGTAGGCCAGGGTACAGCCGGCGGCAAATACGATGCCGGCCGCGTTGGCGGCAATGTCGCGCCAGCTGAAGCCGCGGTCCGGCAGCAATTGTTGCAGACATTCAATTATCCAACCCGCCACCAGCAAGCCCAGCATCCACCAGGCCGCTTCGATACGGGTTTGTGCGATTTGCATGGCCACTCCGGCCAGGACGGCAAACGCGACGAAATGCATCAACTTATCGTTGGGCATGCGGGCAGGCAACCACCGGTTGGGGACCAGGCAACCGGCCGACAGGCCCAGGATACCAACCAGTAAAGCGATACCCCAAATTTCATTTGCCATTCTTTACACTCACAAACCCTGCCACTGCCAACTTAGCTGTAACTGCCGATTATTGTACTGAAAGATCGGAATGTTTTCCTGATTTCGTACTTTCCGCGCTTCCAGCTGCACCATCTGGTTCTTGCCGATCGGGTAAAACAGGCTGGCCGTCAGCGATTGCGTGCGCTGCTGCCGGATGATGTCCAGTGCGCCCGGCGCATATGCGGTGGCGCTTTGCCAGGTTTGGTCGGTGTAGCCGAGTTCGCCCGTGATGCGCATGCCCAGGTTCTGGCGGAACAACACCGAGCGCACCTGGCCATGGCGGTTGCCGCCGGGGCGGTCGGCCATCGCATGGTCATTGAGCAGGCTGATGGCGGCGCGCACGCTGCCGGCGCCGGCACTGTAACTGAGCACGCCGCGCAGTTCCGCCGTGCTGGAATCGAAATTGTTCAACGTGACGTAATTCAGGCGCGTCATGCTGGTCATCATCGTCAATTGCACCTTGCCGGGCAGGGGTACCGTGACGCGCTCCTGCAACTGGGCCTGGCGCTGGTACAGGTGGCCGCCCAGTGTCAGCAGGCCGGCCGTGCCGACATGGCGGCCGCTGAAGTTGCCCAGGCGCCACGGCGACTCGACGCTGCCGAACAGCGATGCATTGTCATATTGTTTCAATTCATCATTGCGCCGGAACTGGAATTGCACGATGCCGACCGTGCCATTGCTGGTAAGGTCGCGCAGATAATCGCCGGACAGCGACGTATACTGGTCGTGTTTCGGCCTGAATTCCGGCGACACCGGATATTCCACGCTGAGCGCGGCGGTGCCGACCGAGTAACTGCTGGCGCTCGGGCCCTGGTTGACGTTCTGGTCGATGCCGCGCGCCAGCGTGAGGCTGGCCTGGCTTTGCACTTCCCACCGGTCGCATCCCTGCTGGCGGTAACTGGCGATCAATTCCAGGAATGCCGGCGGCGGCTTGAAGCGCTCCTCGATGATACCGAACAGGCGGAAGGCTTCCTCGGCGTGGCCCAGGCTGCACTGGATCAGCGCCAGGTCCAGCCAGGCGCCGGCGTGCAGCGGTTCATTGCGGATGACACGCTCCAGTTCCGCGCTGGCGTCATGCTTGCGGCCCTCGGCAATCGACTGCAGCGCGGCCTGGTACCAATCCTGCTGGTGCGGACCGGGTATTTCCACCACGGGCAGCGGCGGCGCGGGCTCCCGGGGGGCGTCCTGCGCCGCGGCCGGCAGCGCGGCCATGGCCAGCAGCCAGGCTGTCAGGGCAAGGCGATGCGTCATGCAGTAAACGCTGCCTTTGCCGGCGTGGCGGCAGCCTGGCTGGCGCCAGTGAGGCCGTTGGTGAGGGAGACATCCATGCTGCTGTCAAACGTATAAAGAATGGTTGGTTTATCTTTGCCGCGTAATTGCCGTTCGCCCAGCAACATGAGCCGGTGGCGGCGCGTGCGTTGTGCTGTACCGGCGCCAATGATGACGTCGTGCGGGAAATCCCTGGCGGCCTGCTCCAGGCGCGCCGCCGTGTTCACACTGTCGCCGACCGCGGTATACACGCTGCGGAACACGCTGCCGAAATCGCCCGCCATGGCGGGGCCGCTTTCAATGCCGATCCGCACCCGCAGCGGCGGGAAGCCGGCGGCACGGCGCTGGGCGCTCAATTGTTGCACTCTGGCTACAATATCACGTGCCGCGTCCAATGCCAAATCAGCATGGTTATCATTGGGCAACGGCGCACCCCAGAATGCCACCAAGCCGTCGCCGGTATATTTATCCAAGGTGCCCTGCTGTTCAATCACGGGGGCGGTGAGGCAATCGAGGAAACTGCTGGTCAATTCCGCGGCTTCATCGAGCGGCAGCGCTTCCACGTGCGACGTGTAACCCTGCAGGTCGGCAATCAGGGTGGTGACGTCGAGCAGGCGCGGCTGCAAGGGATCGGCCATGTCGCTGCGCAACAGTTCCGTCACGACGGCGGGCGCCACATATTGGCGCAGGGTATCGAGCAGGCGGCGCGAACGGCGCTGGCTGACGTGCCACTGGTAAGGAATGGCAAACGCCAGCAAGAACAGGCAACTGGCCAGCGGGGCGCTGCTGACCATGGCGTCGTCGTGCGGCAACACCACCCACGCCACGCCCAGCCACGCCGCCATGCCGGCGCCGAGCAGGCTGACGCTGGCCATGGCGGACAGGCGCGGGAAACTCCACACGCTCACCAGCGCCACGATGGCGGTAAACACGCAGGCGATCAGGCGGCCCGGCCAGGGGCGGGGCGCCAGTCCTTGCTGGCGGTCCAGGATGGTCGACAGCACGGCGGCCTGCACGCCGAGGCCGGGGCGGTTGCGCGCCAATGGTGTGGTCACGCGGTCGCCGGTGCCCATCGACGAGGAGCCGACCAGCACCAGGCGGCCGGAAGCGCTCTCGGGGGCAATGCGTTCGTCGAGGATGTCGGCGGCGCTGACCACGGTATAGGCATTCCAGTCGCGCTGGAAATCCACCCGCAACGGCGCCGGGTCCGTCACCACGAGTTTGGGGCCGCCGCTGCAGCAATCGAGCAGCGCCAGCGACAGCGAAGGATACAGCGCGCCATTGAAACTGGTGAGCAGCGGCACGCGGCGCAGCGCGCCATCGGCATCGGGCAGGAAGCCGATGTTGCCGATATTGCGCGCATTAGCGAATTGCGGGTGGTTGGCGATGTAGCCGGAAGCTTCCAGCTGGGCCGTGCCGCGGCCGGGGCGGGCGCCGCCGAGCTGTCCGGCGCGCAGCGGCTGGCGCTGGGCTTCCGGATAATCGAATGCCTGCGCCAGCACCAGCGGCCCATGCGCCGCCAGCATCATCAGGCGCTGGTCGCCCTGCGGATCGCCGGCCGTGGGCAGCAGGATATCGAAGGCCACGCCGCGTGCTTCGTAATGGGTCAGCAGGATTTCCGCCAAAGTGGCCAGCCGCTCGCGCGGCCACGGCCAGGCGCCTACTTCTGCCAGGCTGGCTTCATCGATATCGACCACCAGGATGCGCGGCTCCGGCGTGGGCGCGCTGCGCAGGCGCAGGATGCGGTCGCGCAGCCATTCATCGGCGGGGAAGGTGGCGCCGGCCGGCATGCCCCACTGGGCGGCCGCGGTCAACAGCACGGCAGCCAGCCCGATCGCGGCCAGCACCGCATGCGCCGGGATGGCCGGTATACGGAAAAAGGAACGCCACGTGGACAATGCCGTAAAACTCAACAAAGGGGATCGCCTGAAAGTGCTGCGCTGGAAGATGGGGAGACTGAGCTTTTATTATACGTCAGCCTTCCTACCCTCTATATATATGGAGACCCTGCTTTGCAACAATGTGTAACCTTGGCGGCCGAGGCAGGCAAGTTCGGTACAATGTGATGGTCGTCACTGTAACTTGTGTATCCACAGGGATAATTACGGTAACAGGGGAAGGCCGCCTGCAGACCCTCAAGCAACGGCGGACCGCGATCCGCCCCTGCAGCTTGTGATGTAGGCCGGATTAGCGCAGCGTAATCCGGCACATCCGCGCCATCGCCCATCACCATATCCGGGCGCCAGAAGGAAAAGGAATCATATGTTGCGTAATCTATTAGCTATCGTCGGGCTCGGCTTGTGGGGCGCAACAGCCTTCGCGGCCGATGCCGGGAAAATCATTTTTGTCGCAGGCCAGGTCAAGGTCGCCGACCGCGCCGCCGAATTGAACGGCGTGGTGCGGGAAGGGGATATGCTGGTCACCGGAGGCGATGGCTATGTGTATGTGAAAACCATCGACAACGGCCTGTTCATTGTCCGGCCGTCGAGCAAGGCCCGCATCGTCAATTACCACATCGACGCCGCCAACCCGGCCAATACCCGCATCAAGCTGGAATTGCTGGAAGGGGTGGCGCGCAGCCAGTCCGGCGAAGCCGTCAAGCAGGCGCGCCAGAATTTCCGTTTCAATACGCCGGTGGCGGCCATTGGGGTGCGTGGGACGGATTTCGCCGTGTCGGCCGACCAGGAAGTAACCCGGGTCACCGTGCTGTCTGGCGGTATTACTATTAGTGGATTTGCCGGCGCGTGCAGCCCGGACGGTACCGGCCCATGCGAAGGCAAGGCCAGCCGTGAATTGTCCGCCGCGCAGCGCGGCCTGCTGTTGCAGGTGCGCCGCGGCCAGGCGGCGCCACAATTGTTGCCGTCTGGCACTTTGGCGCCGGATGTGGTGGCGCCGCCACGCACGGATGAACCTAAAGGCGGCATGGCGGGCGGGCCGCCGGAACCCAGCCTGGAAGCAAAAAAAGACCAGGAGTTGAAGCAGCGCGTGGCGCAAGTGGTGCAGCAGCCGCCAACGACGACTCCGGACCCGATCGTTACCGTGCCGCCAGTGCTGGAAAAACCCGACACGGGCGGCGGGGTGGTGGTGGTCCCGCCGGTGGTGACGCCGCCGGTGGTGGACCCGCCCGTGGTGACGCCGCCTGAACCGCCGCAGCCTGAGCGGAAGATCGTCTGGGGACGCTGGCAACCGTTGCTCGATAAAACCGCCAAGGTGGACCTGGTCGCCATGCTGAAGAGCGGTGCGGAGCTGGTGGACATGAAAGGCAACTTTGCCTTGTTCCGCACGCCGGGCGCCGATTATCAAATACCGGAACGCAGTTCAGCTGGTTTCACCTTGAAAGACAGTGAAGCGTATATTTTGCGCGACAGTTTCACGCCGGCGGAAGTGGCCAAAGTGGAAAACGGTGTATTGAATTTCAATTTTGACCAAAAAACGTACACCACCAGTTTTGACCTGGTGGCGCAGGCCGAGCGTTTCAACATGCGTTCCAGCGGCACGGTGGGGAGCGATGGCCGCTTCTATGGAGAGTCGCCACGTTACAACAACAACAGCAATGTCAATGTGACAGGGGTGTTGAGTTCGGAGAATGGGGGCACTGCGGCCTACCTGTTCCAGGGGCGTCTCGATGCGGCCCGCACCACGGAAGGCGCCACGTATTGGACCAAGCCCAAGTGACGCCAATTCGCGTGCGCTAATTGCACGCCAATCAAAGTTAATAAAAGCGCAAGCACGGCATTAGCCTTGCTTGCGCTTTTTATATGCTTGTGACTTTTTTATTCAGACCCATCTGTAGCGCCCGTTATCAGTGCCTTTATGGTAAGTTAGCCGCGCTGTTAACGGCCGGCTGGCGCTGTCCATGGGGCTGGCAAGGATTGCGTTGGGGGTACCCTGCCGGGAAAGTTGCTAATCCTTGCTTTACCTCTTGCCATCTCGGATAATGTCCCGCCGTGTATTTTTTTAGTGAATAAATTACTAATAAACAGAGGATTTGTGTTGTTTTGTGATGACCGTCACATTAGTACGCAAATCCATCTGCGAGTATTCGGTACGTTGGGTTGTAGCGGGTTTGAGCCCCTGCAATATTGACTTTCAATGAATCCCTTAGGAGCCCTTTAAATGGCAACACAGTACACCTCCGATCTGCAAAAACTGTATATCGCTTACTACAACCGTCCCGCTGACCCAGCCGGTTTGAAGTTTTGGGAAGATCTGCTGGCTGCAAACAAGATCGACATGAAAGCCGTGGCAAACTTCTTTGCCAACAACGAAGAGTACAAGGCGATCTATGTAACGCCGAAACTGAGCAACCAGCAACTGGTTGCCAAGATGTACCAGAACTCGTTCGGTCGTCTGCCGGACCAGGAAGGCCTGAACTTCTACACCGACTACCTGAACAGTGTTGATGCCGCCAACGCCGCCAACACGAAACTGACCGCTGCTGAGAAAGCCGAAGTCAAAGCGCAAGCTGTCAGCTTCACGCTGAACACGATGTTCTCGAACGCAAAAGGCCAAGACGTTGAAACCGTTGCAAGCAAGCTGGCTGCTGCTACCGCGTTCACCGCAAAAATCGCTGACAGCGTTGCCCTGCAACTGGCTTACAGCGGCCCACAGGCAAACGCATGGGGTACGTCGTTCCTGAACTCGGTTAAGGACGCTGCCTCGCTGGCTGCTGCTACCGCACCTGCTGCCCTGGCACTGGTGACCAACGAAGTGCTGCGCACCTACGACGCCAACGCTGCTGCCGAGTTCGACGCGAACCTGGCTGCCGCCGCCCTGACCGCGCCAGTAACCGCTGCCGCCACCGCTGCCGCTACCGCCGCTACCGCTGCCGCAGCTGCTAAAGTTGCCCTGGAAGGTTCGGACACCATCGCCAAGGTTGACGCTGCCAAGACCGCTGCCGACACCGAGAAAGCTGCTGCCGACGCTGCCAAGACCGCTGCCGACACCGCGAAAGCCGCTGCCGACAACTACCTGGCCAAAGCACTGAAAACCGCCACCACCGCTGACGACGCGCTGGCAATCAAAGCTGTTGCAGACGCTGCTGCTGCTCAGACCGCTGCTGCCAAGCTGGTGACCGACGCTGCTGCCCACGTAGCCGCTGCTGTTGCTGAGAAGCCACTGGTGCAAGCCGTGATCGACGCACAAGCTGCCGTTACCACCGCTAACGCCAACGCTACCGCCAAGGCCGCTGCTGCTACCACCGCTGCTGCCCAGATCAAGATCGACCAAGACGCTGCCGCTGCCCTGAAAACGGCCGCTGCCGCTGTTGACGTTGCCGCTCTGACCACCGCAGCAAACGATGCCAAAGCCGCATCCGACGCAGCCCAAGGCGTGCTGACCACCGCACAAGCCGATGCCAAAGCTGCTACCGACGCGTACAACGCTGCCGTTGCTGGTGGTAACACTGACGAAATCGCTGCTACCGGCGCGACCAAGTCGGTTGCCGACTTCAACCTGGCTAAAGCACAGCAAGACGCCGCCACCAAGCTGGCTGCTTCGAACACCGCTGCCGCCAACCTGACCGCTGGCAACAAGACCATCGCCGACGCAGCCGCTGCTGTCGCCAAGGTGCCGACCACCATCGCCAACGCGAAGACCGCTGCAGACGCCGCTGTTGCCGCCGCTGCCGATGCCAAGACCGCTGCTGACGCACTGAAAGCTGCCGCTGACAAGACCGTCAACGCCGCTGACAACACCGCTGCCGCTACCGCCGTGACCAACGCTAACACCGTTGTGACCGCTGCTGCCGCTGCCAAGACCGTTGTTGACGACGCCATCAAAGCTGGTGAAGACGCTGTTGAAGCTGCTGCTCAAGCGATCTCCGATGCCAAGAAAGGTGCTTACACCACGGCACTGGCTACCGCCAAGACCGACGCTGACGCTGCCGCTGCAGCAACCAAAGCGTACGTTGACGCGAAAGCTGCATTCGACCTGTCCAAATCCGTTGCCAACGCCACGGCTCTGGCTACCGCTGCCACCAACGAAAAAACCGCGATCGAAAAAGCACTGGCCAGCGTTGTTGTTGCTAACACCGCCGCTGCTGACTTCGCCGCTGTTGTAGGCACCACCAAGTCGACCGCTGACGACGTTGCTTCGGCCGCTACCGCTGCCGCCATCAAAGCCATCAACGATCCGCTGGTTGCTGCTCAACTGCTGGTTGCTGCTCACCAGAAAGTTGCTCAAGACGCCGTTGTTGAAGCCGGCCCACAGAGCAAGGCCCTGACCATCAGCGCAACCGACGTGGTCATCGCTGGCCTGAACGATGACACCATCATCGGCCAGACCGGTCAATCCACCACCCTGCAATCGTCCGACTCGATCGACGGCGGCGTGGGCACCGACACCCTGCGCGTGGTTACCTCGTCCACCAACAACGCTGCCATCACCAACGCAAGCCAGGTACAAGGCTTCGTCGTGAAAAACATCGAAGTTCTGGAAGTTCAAGCTCAAGCTCCAGCAGCTGAAGGCGCGACCATCCTGGGCCTGGAAAACGTTGACTCCGCACTGAAGACCGTTCGTTCGTCGTCCTCGAACAACAACCTGACCGTGAAAAACATCGGCCAGATCGTTGACCTGGAAGTTGCTAACGCACTGAACGCTTCCGACCTGACCCTGGCTTACAAAGCTGCCGCTGTTGCTGGCGCAGCCGACACCCAGAAGATCCTGCTGAACGGTAACAGCACCGGCACCATCAAGATCGGTACCAACACCGACGCACTGGTTGGCGCTGGCAACACCGGCATCGAAACCGTGGCCATCACCACCAGCGGCGCAGCATCGGTCGTCGGCGCGCTGAACGTGGACGCTTCGAAAGTCACCATCGCTGGTAACCAGAACCTGACCATCACCGCTGGCCTGAACGGCACCGTGGGCACCATCGATGCAGGCGCCTTCACCGGCAACCTGAACATCACCTCGGGCAACTACGTGACCCTGGCTGGCACCGCTCTGTCGGTAACCTCCGGTTCGGGCAGCGACACGCTGGACGTATCGGCTAACGTAGGCAAGTCCAACGTGAACGCCGGCGCCGGCGACGATACCATCAAGCTGGGTGCAAACTACCGCAATAGCGACACCGTCAACGGCGGCACCGGCACCGACACCGTGTCGACCACCACCATTGCAAGCGTTACTGTTGACGCCGATACGTTCGCCAACACCACCAACGTTGAAAACCTGACCTTCACCGACGCAACGTCTGGTGTTCTGGATGCAGGCAACGGCGGCACCAAGGCTTCGGGCAGCACCGATCACGTGATCAACACCTTCTCGTTCGACAACGGCACCAATGGCGCTGTTGCCCTGAACAACGTTGCCAACAACGTGGTGGTGAACGTGAACGCCCGTGCAGCAACCACCGGCTTCGCTGGCGCGGACAACCTGACCGTGACCCACGCTACCGACACGGCAGCTGACAACCTGACCCTGAACCTGACCACCGACACCGCTAACTACGCGACCGGCGCGCTGCTGTTCAGCCAGGCTGAAAACGTCACCGTGACCGCCAAAGACGCCAACAACGGCGCCGTAGGCAACACCGTTGAAACCATCACCGCGGCTTCGCTGGATGGCGCCAACCTGACCAAGCTGACCCTGTCGGGCGAAGACAAGGTTGTCATCACCGCAGCCATCGGCTCGACCAAGCTGGCTACCGTTGACGCAACCGCTCTGTCGGGCGGCGTGTCGTTCGCAGCGACCGCTGCTGCTGCACAATCCGTGACCGTGAACAGCGGCACCGGCGTTGACACCATCACCCTGGGCAATGGCACCAGCACCGGCACCTTCACCGTGAACTCGGGCTCGGGCGCAGACGTCATCACCCTGAACTCGGCTGCTGGCTCGACCGCAACCCACACCGTGACCACCGGCGCTGGCGCTGGCTCCGTCACCCTGACCGGCGGCGCAAACGGCAAGATCACTGTAGGCGCAGGCGGCTGGACCGTGACCACCGCTGCTGGTAAAGACACCATCACCGGCGGTGCAGGCAACGACGTGATCATCGGCGGCAACGGCGACGATTCGATCGTTGGCGGCGACGGCAACGACACCATCACCGCTGGTACCGGCGCAGTTTCCGGCGTGGAAGGCGTTGATTACCTGGATGGCGGTGCCGGCGACGACACCTTCAACTTCACCTACAGCGCTGTTGTCGCAACCGAAGGCATCACTTCGGCCGACACCGTGAAAGGTGGCGCAGGTACCGACACCGTCAAGATCACGACGGATGCCGCAGTCCTGAACGACGCTATCTTCAACAACTGGGATTCCGTTGAAAACCTGGTGCTGAGCAACGGCAACAACACCATCAACGTGAACGCGATCGCCAACAAGAACGGCCTGAAAGACATCACCGTTGGCACGGGCGACGACAGCGTGAACGTGGGTGAAGGCTTCTCCAGCAACCTGACCATCAACCTGGGCGCCGGCGGCAACGACACCGTCAACGCAAGCCTGGCAACCGGCCTGATGACCGTACGTTCGACCGCAGCTTCGCTGTCGGGCACCGACGTGATCACCGGCGGCACCAACACCGGTGACAAGCTGGTAGTTGTTGCTGACAACGCAGTTGCCAACCTGAACGGCGTAACGAAGATCGAAAACGTGTTCGTTGAAGCCAACGGCGCCAACGGCGTATCGATCACCACCGTGAACAGCAACCTGGAAGCTGGCAAAACGCTGAACGTCGACGCATCCGCGCTGACCAACGCTGCTGCTGCCTTCAACTTCGTTGGTACCGCTGAACTGGACGGTTCGTACAGCGTAACCGGCGGCGCAGGTGCTGACCGCATCCTGGGCGGCGCGAAAGTCGACACCATCATCGGTGGCGCAGGCAACGACTCGATCCTGGGCGGCGCTGGCAAAGACGTGCTGACCGGTGGCACCGGCACCGACCGCTTCTACATCGTGGCAAGCGACGTTGGCGCGGACAATGCTGACACCATCACCGACTTCGTATCGGGCACCGACAAGATCGTGTACACCAGCGCAGTCACCTACGTTGGCGCATACAGCTCGTTCGGCGCAGCTCAAGGCGCGATCTCGGCTGGCGGCACCATCGACGCCGTTCTGGATACCGCCACCCACACCCTGTGGATCGACGTCAACAACGACGGCGCGCTGAACGCGAACGACATCCAGCTGAACCTGTCGAACAGCCCAGCATCGCTGGCACAAGCTGACTTCGAAGTTGGCACCCTGGGCAGCTCGTACACCGTGGACTTCACCGCGAACGCGACCAACAACGTGTTCAAGGATGGCGTCACCACCGGCGCAGTCAACGCCGCGGCAACCCTGCCAACCGACACGCTGACCATCAGCGGCACCTCGACCATCGGCAACCTGACCGGCTTCAACACCGTGACCTTGGCTGCTGGCCTGGCCCTGACCGCAACGAAGGCTCAGTTCGACACGCTGGCTGCTGCTACCAGCTTCACCGCTACCGGCGCACAATCCGTGACCATCAGCGATGTTGCTACCCTGACCGGTAACGCAGCTATCGAGTCGTACACCGTGCAAACCGGCTCCACCTTCACCCTGGGCGCAGCTGCTCAGAACGTGTCGGCTGCTGGCAACGTCACCGTGAACACCGGCGCGATCACCGCTCCAACCGGCACCCTGGCTCTGGCTGGCGCTGGCGACACCCTGGTTGTGACCACCACTGGTACCAGCCTGGCTGGCATCAACGGCGGCGCGGACACGACTGCTGAAACCGTGACCATCAACGGCATTGCTGCTGTTTCGATGACCGCTGCTCAGCACGTTGCTGTAACCACCTTCAACGCAACGGGCACCAACACCGTGACCGTGACCACGGCTCTGACCGACACTGGCGACGCAGCTGTTGAAAGCTACGTACTGGCTACCGGTTCGAACTTCACGCTGGGCGCAGCTGCCCAGAACGTGTCGGCCGCTGGCAACGTAACGGTGAACACCGGCGCGATCACCACCCCGACCGGCACCCTGGCTCTGGCCGGCGCTGCTGACTCGCTGGTTGTGACCACCACCGGCACCAACCTGGCAGGCATCAACGGCGGCGCAGCGCTGACCGCTGAATCCGTGACCATCGACGGCCTGGCTGCAGTAACGATGTCGGCTACCCAGCACAACGCGATCACCACCCTGAGCGCAACCGGTGCCAACACCGTGACCCTGTCCGGCGCTGGCGCTGTGACCGGTAAAGCTGGTGTTGAGACCTACAACCTGGGCACCGACGGCCGTACCTTCACGGTTCTGGCATCGGATACCGGCGTGAACGTTGTTTCCGCTGGCACCGACACCGTGAACGTGGGCGGTAACACCGTCACCGGTACCTACACGCTGCAAGCTCTGGACAGCATCACCGCGACCACCGGCGCTAACATCGCTGGCGTGAACGCTGGTGCCGTAACCGGCGCGACCGTGCTGAACCTGACCGGCAACCTGTCGCTGACCTCGGCTCAGTACGCTGGCTTCACCACCATCAACGCTGCTGGCGGTGCTGACTCCGTAACCTTCACTGACACGGCAATCACCGCTGTGGCAGCGAACGCCAACGTGGAAAGCTACACCCTGAGCGATGCTGCTGGTAACGCCATCTCCGTGACCGGCATCACCGGCGCCCAGTCCGTCACCGGCACCGCGGCAACCGACGTGGTAACCGTGGGCGTGAGCGGCACCTTCACCGGTACGCTGAACGGCGAAGTGACCGCTGCTGACATCGTGAGCCTGGCAACTGGTTCCAACATTGCTGGCGCTACCATCGGTGCAGGCTTCACCACGGCAACCATCGCTTCGGGCGGTTCCGTATCGATGACCGTGGCACAGCACAACGCCTTCACGACCATCAACGCTGCTGGTACCGAAACCGTCACCTTCACGACGGCCGGCACCGCAACGGGTAACGTGAACGTGGAAAACTACGTACTGGCTAACGGTGCGAACAACTTCACGTTCCACGCTGCCACCGCGCAGACCGCAACGGCCGGCACCGGCACCGATACCTTCACGCTGACCACGCTGGCTGGTGGCGCAGCAACCGGTATCACCACCGGCGCTGACACCATCACCGGCTTCACCGCAACCGGCGCGTCGGCTGACGTTCTGAAAGTGGCATCGGCTGGCGTGACTGCCTTCCAGACGGTAACCAACCCAGCTGGCACGGCAATCACCGTGGCAACCGGTGGCGTGATCGAGATCGAATCGGCTGCCGGTTCGATCCTGGCTCCAACCCAAGTCGGCGACGGCCTGGCAGTTGAAACCCTGATCGCCAGCGCCCTGGGCACCACCGCTTCGGGCAACCTGACGGTTGTTGCATACGGCGGCGGCAACGCCTACGTGTACGCTGTAACCTCGACCGCTGCCGGCGCAGACGCAACCACCGCTAACATCGTGGTTGACCTGATCGGTACCCTGTCGGGCGTGACCGCTGACTCGCTGACCTCGACCAACTTCTCCGCTTAATAGTCCCACCACGCGGCGCAAGCCGCGTGACTGGAACTGCCGCCGGCGCGGTACCCCGCGCCGGCGTAAGCAGAAGATGTTCCCAACCCCGCCTCTTTTTTAAGAGGCGGGGTTTTTTCTGAGGACGTTCACCCGATAATGAGCGCCTTCAGCAAAAATTTCACAGAGGACCCCATGACCACCATTCAACTGATTACCCAAGAGCGTCACGCCAACCTGCGCTGGAAGGCGCCTGCCAATTACCTGTTTGCCGCCGGCAGCGCCGTCGTGCCGCTGGCTGCCGCGGAACTGGCTGCCGCCGTGCCGGCCATGCCGATCGCTTTCCTGGCCGATGGCGACGGTTATGTGCTGTCGGCGCTGATGGGTGTGCAGGATGGCGTCAACCTGTATGTGGCGCCCGATGGCCGCTGGCTGGGTTCGTACGTGCCGGCCGCGCTGCGCGGCTATCCGTTCCGCCTGGCGCGCCAGAATGATGAAGCCGTGCTGTGCATCGATGAAGCCAGCGGCTTGGTGGACGCCGCCGGCGAGCGTTTCTTTGAAGAAGATGGCAAGCCGGCGCAAAAGATCGCCGGCATGCTGCAATTCCTGGTGCAGGCCGAGCGCAGCCGCATGCAGGCAACCATGGCATGCACCGCGCTGCAAAAGCACAAGGTGCTTGCGCCATGGCCGCTGACCCTGCGCGGCGCCCAGGGCGAACAGACCGTCAATGGCCTGTTCAAGGTCGACGAGGCCGCCCTGAACGCCTTGCCGGGCGATGCGCTGCGCGAGCTGGCCGACAGCGGCGCGCTGGCGGTGGCGTACAGCCAGTTGCTGTCGATGCACCAGTTGCCGCTGCTGTCCAAGCTGGTGCAGGTGCGTGCGCAAATCGCTGCCGAGATGAAGGAACTGGCGGCCACCGAGCCGGCCGACTTCCTCAACGATGGCGGTGTACTGAACCTCAGCAAGCTGAACTGACCTCTGCCGATCCAGGCGCACCGGTGTATCGCCGGTGCGGCCGCGCGCCATGAATATCTTATTTATCCATCAAAACTTCCCGGCCCAATACAAGTTCCTGGCGCCCGCACTGGCGGCGCGCGGGCACAAGGTGGTCACCCTGACCATGAACCGCAAATTGAGCGGCCAGTGGAAGGGTGTGACAGTGCTGCAATATGGGGTCGAGCGCGGCAACGGCGCCAATGTCCACCCGTGGCTGTCCGATACCGAAACCAAGATCATCCGCGGCGAAGCCTGCTATCGCGCCGCCCTGAAGCTGAAGGCGGCCGGCTTTGCGCCGGACGTCATCGTGGCGCATCCGGGCTGGGGCGAAAGCCTGTTCCTGAAGGACGTGTGGCCGCAGGCGAAACTGGGCCTGAGCTGCGAATTCTACTACCACGCCAGCGGCGCCGATGTCGGTTTCGATCCGGAATTCCCCAATGATTCGGCCGAAGCCGGGCCGCGCATGCTGGTCAAGAACACCAACATGCTGCTGCACATGGAAGTGGCCGACGCCGGCATTTCCCCCACGTTGTGGCAGGCCAGTACGTTCCCCGAACGCTTCCGTTCGCGCATCACGGTGGTCCACGAAGGCATCGATACCGAGGCTGCCGCGCCGGCGCCCAACGTGGCGCTGCAGGTGGCCGGCATCCGCCTGACGCGGCAGGATGAAGTCGTCACCTTCGTCAACCGCAACCTGGAACCATACCGCGGTTACCACGTGTTCATGCGTGCGCTGCCCGAACTGTTGCGCAACCGCCCGCAGGCGCGTGTGCTGATCGTGGGTGGCGATGACGTCAGCTACGGCAGCCGTCCGCCTGACGGCCGCAGCTGGAAAGACATTTTTGCCACGGAAGTGCAGGGACAGTTGACGCCGGAACAGCGCGAGCGCGTGCACTTCCTGGGCAAGATTCCCTACGACTTGTTTATCCCCTTGCTGCAGTTGTCGATGGTGCACGTGTACCTCACGTATCCGTTCGTGCTGAGCTGGAGCATGCTGGAAGCCATGAGCATCGGCTGCACCATCGTGGCCAGCGATACGGCGCCCGTGCGCGAAGCCATCCGCGACGGCGACACCGGCCGGCTGGTGGATTTCTTCGACGCTGCCGCCCTGGCGTCGACCGTGTCGGAATTGCTGGGCGACCCGGCGCAGCGGGCGCGCCTGGGCGCGCGTGCCCGCGCCTTTGCCCAGGAAACATATGATTTGAATACGGTCTGCCTGCCCGGGCAGGTGGCGTGGGTGGAAGGACTGGCGGCGTTGTAAGCAAAACCCTTCTGTCAGGAATTGTTTTCGGCGTACAATTCCTACTCTGCCTATTTTCTGGGCACCGCCCACGACCATCATGCCATCGCCGAGTTCCGCCAGCAGTACCACTTCCGTTGCCGACAGTTCGCAACTCATCATTAATGCTTTGTTAGCCGGCATTAAATGGGGCGGCGCCGTCGGCACCGGCGCCACCATTACCTACAGTTTCCCGTGGGCCGATGCGGGGACCGCGACGTTCGTCGGTCCCAACGGCAGTTCCGACTATTCTGACGCACAGGAACACCAGGCGACCCAGCACTATGGCTTGAACAGCACGGAGCAGGCTGCCGCGACCGCGGCCCTGCAGGCATGGGCGTCCGTGGCCAACCTGACGTTTACGAAGTCCGTCGACACCAGCACCACTGTCGGCGACATCCGCTTTGCCTGGTCGTCGGCGCTGCCTTCCACCGCTGGCGCCTGGGCGTCGTACCCCAACAATTATTACCCGAGCGGTGGCGACGTCTGGATCAATGCCAACATCAGCAGCATCACCAGTGGATCGTGGAGCGCCGGTGAATTCAACTACAGCCTGCTGATGCATGAAATCGGCCACGCGCTGGGCTTGAAACACCCGTTCGAAGACAGTCCGGTCCTGACCGGGGCGGCGGATTCGCTGCAATACACGGTGATGTCGTACACCAACGCCGCGCACAGCCTGTATGGCTATATCACGAGCAGCGGCAACAGCCGGTTTTATAACTACGAGTACATTTATCCGGATACGCCGATGGTGGACGACATCGCCGCGATCCAGTACCTGTATGGCGCCAACACGTCGTACATGACCGGCAACAACACCTATACCTTCGACTCCTCGACACCCTTCCTGCGCACCATTTGGGATGCGGGCGGCACCGATACCATTTCGGTGGCGAATTTTTCCGCCGGTTGCACGATCGATTTGCAGGCCGGCCATTATTCATCGATCACGATTGCGTCCGCGTCGACGTCGGGCTTTAGCGGCGCCCAACTGCCGACCTATGACGGCACCGACAACCTCGGCATTGCGTATGGCTGCGTGATTGAAAACGCGATTGGCGGCAGCGGCAACGACCTGTTGATCGGCAATGACGCCGACAACAGCCTGACCGGCGGCGCCGGCAACGATACGCTGCAGGGCGGCCTGGGCAACGATACCGCCGCGTTCAGCGGCCTGTCTTCGGCCGCCACCATCACGTATAACGCCGTCACCAAACAGGCCACCATCGTCACGGCCGCGGGCGGTACCGATACGCTGGCCGATATCGAATATGCCTCGTTCAGCGACAAGGTGGTGGACTTGCGCACCTGGGGCGCCGTACCCGACGATTATGCGGCCACCACCGCGACCACCGGCGTGCTGGCGGTCGGCGGGGCCGCGACCGGCAGCGTGGAAACGTCGGGCGACAGCGACTGGTTTGCCGTGACCCTGGCGGCCGGCGCCACGTACCGCTTCGACCAGTCGCCCGCCAGCGGCAGCGCGTTGTCGCCGCAAGTGAAGATCTACAGCGGCAGCGGCGTATTGCTGGGTACCGGCACAGCCGGCAGCGGCGGGGCGTCGCAACTGTCGTACAAGGCCACCACGGCCGGCACGTATTACGTGTCGGCCGGCGCCACCAATACCTCCACCGGCAACTACAGCGTGGCGGCCGTGCTGACCGCGGCGGCTGACGATTACGCGGCCACCGTTGCCACCACCGGCAAATTGACGGTGGGCGGCGCGGCCACCGGCAGCGTGGAAACCGCGGGCGACGCCGACTGGTTCGCAGTGACCCTGGCGGCCGGCGCCACGTACCGCTTCGACCAGTCGCCCGCCAGCGGCAGCGCGTTGTCGCCGCAAGTGAAGATCTACAGCGGCAGCGGCGTATTGCTGGGTACCGGCACAGCCGGCAGCGGCGGGGCGTCGCAACTGTCGTACAAGGCCACCACGGCCGGCACGTATTACGTGTCGGCCGGCGCCACCAATACCTCCACCGGCAACTACAGCGTGGCGGCCGTGCTGACGGCTGCGGCCGACGATTATGCGGCCACCACCGCGACCACCGGCGCCGTGGCGGTGGGTGGCAGCAGCGCCGGCACGGTGGAAACCGCCGGCGACGCCGACTGGTTTGCCGTGACCCTGACGGCCGGCGCCACGTACCGGTTCGACCAGGCGCCGTCGGCCGGCAGCGCGCTGTCGGCGCAAGTGAAAATCTATGACGGCAACGGGGCCTTGCTGGCCACTGGCGCCGCCGGCAGCGGCGGCACGTCGCAATTGTCGTACAAGGCGCTGACGGGCGGCACGTATTACGTGTCGGCCGGGGCGCTCAACACCAGCACAGGCGGCTACAGCGTGGCGGCCGTGCTGACCGCGGCGCCCGATGATTTCGCATCGTCCGCCGCCACCACGGGCAAATTGACGGTCGGCGGCAAGACCGCCGGCAGCGTCGAAGTGTCCGGCGACACCGACTGGTTTGCCGTCACCCTCGCGGCCGGCGTCACATACCGCTTCGACCAGACGCCAACGGCCGGCAGCGCGCTGTCGTCACTAGTGAAAATGTATGACAGCACCGGGGCCCTGCTGGCCACCGGCGTAGCCGGCACCGGCGGCGCATCGCAACTGTCATACCAGGCGCTGACGGGCGGCACGTACTACGTCTCGGCCGGCGCGCTCAACACCAGTACCGGCGGCTACAGCGTGGCTGCCGCGCAGACGGCGGCGGCCGACGATTATGCGGCCACCACGGCCACCACCGGCAAGCTGGTGCTGGGCAGTACCGTCACCGGCAGTGTGGAAGCCTCAGGCGACGCGGACTGGTTCGCCGTCACGCTCACGGCCGGCGCCACCTATACGTTTGCCGTATCGGTGGCCAATGGCAGCGCGCTGGATCCCTTGCTGCGCCTGTATAACGGCAGCGGCACTTTGCTGGCCAGCGACGATGACAGCGGTGGCGGCGTCAACGCCAAGCTGACGTACCGGGCCACCGCGTCCGGCACGTATTACGTGTCGGCCGGTACGCTCAACAGCAGCACCGGCGGCTATACCGTGACGGCGGTACAGACCGCGGCCCCGGACGATTACGCCGCCACCACGGCCACCACCGGCAAGCTGGTGCCGGGTATCAGTGCGGCCGGCTTCGTGGAAACCGCGGGCGACGCCGACTGGTTCGCCGTCACGCTGAACGCGGGCGCCACCTATGCACTGAACCTGGCCGCCGCCGAGGGCAGTGAAATCGACCCCATCCTGCGCCTCTACAACAGCAACGGCGCGCTGCTGACCAGCGATGACAACAGTGGCGGCGGCCTCAATGCCCGCGTGACTTACAGTCCCGTCACGGCCGGGACTTATTACGCGTCGGCCAGCGGCGCCGGCAATACCATCGGCGGCTACAGCCTGTCGGCCGGCCAGCTCGACCTCGTGGCGCCGGTGGCGGTGTCGTTCGATCCGGCCGATGGCGCCAGCAACGTGCTGGTGAACAGCAATATCACGGTGACGTTCTCGGAAAACATCAAGCGCGGCCTGGGCACCCTGCAATTGGTGCTGGCCGACGGCACCGTGGTGGAAACCTTCGGCGCGGCCACCAGCCCGCGCCTGGCCATCAATGGCGCCACGCTGACGGTCGATCCGACCGCCGCGCTGGTGGCCGGCAAACAATACAAGCTGGTGGTGGGCGCCGGCGCCATCACGGATGTGGCAGGCAACCTGTATGCGGGCACCAATACGTATGATTTTTATACCCGCAGCGCGCCATCGAACCAGCCAACCACGTTGACCGGCACGCTGGGCAACGATGATTTGCTGGCCGGCAGCGGCAACGATACGCTGGTGGGCAGCCTGGGCAGCGACATCTTCGATGGCGGCGCCGGGCTCGACGTGGTGAGCTACCAGGGCGTGCGCAGCGGCTTTTCCGCGCAAGTCACCAGCAATGGCGAGATCGTCGTCACCAAGGCGACCGGCGGGCAGGATCTGCTGGCCCACGTCGAGCGCCTGTTGTTCACTGACGGCGCCATGGCGTTCGATACCGGCGCCACCGGCGTGGCGGGGCAGGCGTACCGCATGTACCAGGCCGCGTTCGACCGCGCGCCCGACGCGGGCGGCTTGGGGTTCTGGATCGCCGTCATGGACCATGGCGTATCGCAGCTGGACGTGTCGGCCGGATTCGTGAATTCCCCGGAATTCAAGGCCCTGTATGGCGCCAATCCCACCAATGAGGATTTGTTGAACCGCATGTACCAGAACGTCCTGCACCGCACACCGGACGCGGGCGGTTATGCATTCTGGCTCAACGTGCTCGACAAGAAACTCGCGACCGTGCCGGCCGTGCTGGCCGCGTTCAGTGAAAGTCCGGAAAACCAGGCGGCGCTGGCGACACTGATCGGTTCCGGTTTCAATTATCAGCCTTATACGGGATTTGCCTGATGGTGGCGTGCACGCATCGCCACCGCGATTCCTGTGATTCCGGCTTCTAACAGGAATTCTTTTCGGCATACAATCAAGTACCCCGGCCAGCCCGCCTGCCGGGGTATTTTCTTGTGGAGGCACCATGCCATCGCCCAGTTCCGCCGGCACCGCCACGCCGGTCGCCAATTCGTCCCAACTGATCATCAACGCGCTGCTGGCCGGCATGAAGTGGGGCGGGGCATCCGGCACCGGTGTCATGCTGACCTACAGCTTTCCGTGGGCCGGCAGCGGCAACGCGACGTTTTCCGGGCCGGACAGCCAGACCCCGTATTCGACCGACATGGAATACCAGGCGGCCACGCATTTCGGCCTGAATACCGTGCAGCAGGCTGCCGCCGCCGCGGCCTTGCAGGCATGGGCCGCGGTGGCCAATGTCACGTTCGCGCCCTCTCCCGACACTGCCACGGTCGTTGGCGATATCCGCTTCGGCTGGGCGTCCAGCAACGACATGGAGACCGCCGCATGGGCGTATTATCCGGACAAGGTTTTCCCCAATGGCGGCGACGTGTGGATCAATGCCTCATTGGCCAGCAACCTCAATGATGGCTGGAACGCCGGGGATTACAACTATTACACGCTGATCCACGAAATCGGCCATGCGCTGGGTTTGAAACACCCATTCGACGATACCCCGGTCCTGAGCGCGCCATTCAATACCCGGCAATACACGGTGATGTCGTATACCGACGGCCCGTACAGCCTGTATGGCTACATCACCAGGTCCGGCAACAGCCAGACGTACCATACCGAACGCATCGTGCCCGATACGCCGATGGTGGACGACATTGCCGCGATCCAGTACCTGTATGGCGCCAACACCGCGTATAAAACCGGCAACGATACCTACACCTTCGACCCCGCGTCGCCGTTCCTGCGCACGGTCTGGGATGCGGGCGGCATCGATACGATTTCCGTGTCGAATTTCACCAAGGGCTGCATGATTGATTTGCAGCCGGGCCATTATTCGAACATCACCATCGAGTCCGCATCAACCGCGGGTTTCAACTGGAGCGGCACCCCGCCCGCGGTCGGCTATGACGGCACCGGCAACCTGGGCATCGCCTTTGGCTGCGTGATAGAAAACGCGGTGGGCGGCGCCGGCAATGATTTCCTGATCGGTAACGATGCGGCCAACAACCTGACCGGCGGCGCCGGCGACGATACGCTCGACGGCGGCGCCGGGCTTGACACCGCCAGTTTCAGCGGCCTGTCCACCAGCGCCACCATCACGTTCGATGCAGCGACCGGGCAAACCCGCATCACGACGGCGGCCGGCGGCGCCGATACGCTGACCGGCATCGAGTTTGCCGCCTTCAGCGACCGCATGGTGGACTTGCGCGCACCCGCGCCGCAGTCCGGCGCCATTACCGGCACGGCCGGCAACGACAACCTGCTGGGCGCCGGCGGCAACGACACCCTGGCCGGCAGCGCCGGCAGCGACGTGTTTGACGGCGGCGCCGGGCTCGATACGGTCAATTACCAGGGACCGCGCAGCGCCTTCACCGTGCAGGTCGGCAGCGGCGGCGCCATCACGGTGGCGAAAAGCGCGGGCGGGCAGGATATGCTGGCGCACGTCGAGCGCCTGGTGTTTACCGATGGCGCGATGGCGTTCGATACCGGCGCAAATGGCGTGGCGGGGCAGGCCTACCGCATGTACCAGGCCGCGTTCGACCGCGCGCCGGACGCGGTGGGACTGGGCTTCTGGGTTGCCATGATGGACCGCGGCGTCACGCAGCAGCAGGTCTCGGCCGGGTTCGTGAATTCGCCGGAATTCAAGGCGCTGTATGGCGCCAATCCCACCAATGAAGAACTGGTCACGCGCCTGTACAACAACGTGCTGCACCGCGCGCCGGAGCCGGGCGGCAAGGCGTTCTGGCTCGACGTGCTGGACAGGAAGCTGGCGCCGGTGTCGGACGTGCTGGCGGCGTTCAGTGAAAGTCCGGAAAACCGCGAAGCCATGGCGCTGGTGATCGGGGCCGGGTTCGGTTACCAGCCGTATACCGGATAAGCGCTGCGGCATGCATGGTGGGGCAGGGATGCCATGTGGTGCATGCGGCCGGTGCGTTCTGTCATAATTTCATGATTTGGCACTGCACCTGACTGGCTTTACATGATTACCTTGCACCGCCTCACCACTGAATACGAGGCATTTGAAGACCGTTTGCGCATGTCGGCGGAAACGGGCGACGGCGCACCCGTCGTGTTGTGGCTGACACGGCGCATGGTGCGCCTGCTGCTCGACCACCTGGTCGGCTGGCTGAAAACGCAGGGCGGCGCGCAGGCGCTGCCCGCGCTGGCGCAAGAGTTCGCGCAGCAGGCCGCCCAGTCCAGCCTGCAGCCTTCGGCGCCCGTGCAGGCGGCCCAGGACAGTGTGGCCTGGCTGGTGCACGAGGTCGACATTGCGCTGGCCGACCACGTGGTGAGCCTGACGTTCAAATCGGCGGACGGCGGCAGCGCGCAATTGTTGCTGGAAACCGTGCCGCTGCGCCAGTGGCTCGCCATCGTGCGGCGTGGAAGTGAACTGGGCTATTGGGCGCTGCCTTGGCCGGACTGGCTGACAGGGGTTGCGCCGGTGCCGGAGGGGGCGGTGCTGCATTAAAATACACCGCATCGCTTACTCACACCGTTCACGATGCCATCGCCGAGTTCCGCCAGCCCCACCACTGCCGTCGTCCCAAGTTCGCAACTCATCATCGATGCTTTAGTCGCCGGCATGAAATGGGGCGGGGCACTTGGCACCGGCGTCACGCTGACCTACAGTTTTCCTTGGGCCGTTGCCGATTCCGCCACCTTCCTGGGCCCCGATGGCGGTTCCGACTATTCTGACGCGCAAGAACATCTGGCAACCTCGCACCGTGCCTTGAACAGCACGGAGCTGGTCGCCGCCGTGATGGCCCTGCAGGCATGGGCGTCGGTGGCCAACCTGACATTCACGCAATCTGCCGACACCGGCAGCACGGTGGGCGATATCCGGTTCGCGTGGTCGTCCGCGCTGCCTTCCGATGCGGGCGCCTGGGCTTCATATCCCGACGATTATTACCCGAGCGGCGGCGACATCTGGCTCAATGACAACATCAACAGCGTCCGCGACGGATCGTGGGACGTGGGCGGGTTCAATTACAAACTGCTGATGCATGAAATCGGCCATGCGCTGGGATTGAAACACCCGTTCGAAGATACGCCGGTCTTGCCCGGGCCCGAAGACTCGCATCAATATACGGTGATGTCGTACACCAACGCCGCGCACAGCCTGTATGGCTACATCACGAGCAGCGGCAACAGCCGGTATTACAACTACAAGTACATCTATCCGGACACGCCGATGGTCAATGACATCGCGGCGATCCAGTACCTGTATGGCGCCAACATGTCTTACATGACGGGCAACGATACCTATAGCTTTGATCAACATACGCCGTTCCTGCGCACCATCTGGGACGCCGGCGGCACCGATACCATCTCCATCGCGGGTTTTTTCAAAGGGTGCACGGTCGATTTGCGGCCTGGCCATTATTCATCGCTCGCCATGGATTCCACACCCACCGTGGACTTTCCCGGCGCCACCTTGCCGACGTATGACGGCACGGACAACCTGGGCATCGCGTATGGCTGCGTGATAGAAAACGCAATTGGCGGCGATGGCAACGACCTGTTGATTGGCAATGACGCCAACAATATCCTGGCGGGAGGCTACGGCGACGATACCTTGCAGGGCGGACAGGGGATGGATACCGCCATCTTCGAAGGCGAGCCCGGCGAGGCCACCATTACTTACGATGCGCTCACCAGGCAAGCCACCGTCACGACGCGTTATTGGGGCACCGATACGCTGACCGATATCGAATACGCCTCGTTCAGGGGCAAGGTGCTGGATTTGCGCACGTTGGGCGAAATGACGGACGATTACCAGGCCGGCACCGCGACTGCCGGCGCCCTGGTGGTCGGCGGCGCCGCCATGGGCAGCGTGGAGACCTTCGGCGATACCGACTGGTTCGCCATCACGTTGCGCGCGAACGTCATCTATGAGCTGAACCTGGGGGCGGCCAATGGCGGTGGAATCGATCCGGTGTTGATCATGTATGACAGCAATGGCGCACTGATAGGCAGCGATGACAACAGTGGCGGCGGCGTCAATGCGCGCATCATGTTCAGTCCCGACAAGGACGGCAGGTATTACGCGGCGGCCGGCGGCGCCGACAATACCATCGGCAGTTACCGCCTGTCGGTCGGCGAGTTCGACACGGGGGCGCCGACCACGCTGGCCGGCACACTGGGCAACGATGACTTGCGGGCCGGCAGCGGCAACGATACCCTGGTCGGCAGCGCCGGCAACGACCTCTTCGATGGCAGGGGCGGACTCGATGTGGTGACTTACGAGGTCGCGCGCAGCGCTTTCACGGCGCAGGCCAACGCCGGCGGCGCCATCACGGTCACCAAGAGCGGGGGCGGGCAGGATGTGCTGACCAACGTGGAACGGCTGCTGTTTACCGATGGCGCGATGGCGTTCGACACCGGCGCCAGCGGCGTGGCGGGGCAGGCGTACCGCATGTACCAGGCCGCGTTCGACCGTGCGCCGGACGCGGTGGGGCTGGGCTTCTGGATCGCCATGATGGACAAGGGCGTCACGCAACAGCAGGTGTCAGCGGCATTCGTGGATTCGCCGGAATTCAAGGCGCTGTATGGCGCCCATCCCACCAATGAAGAACTGGTGACGCGCCTGTACAACAACGTGCTGCACCGGGCGCCGGAGCCGGCCGGCAAGGCGTTCTGGCTGGACGTGCTGGACAGGAAGCTGGCGCCGGTGCCGGATGTGCTGGCGGCGTTCAGCGAAAGTCCGGAAAACCGCGAAGCCACGGCGCTGGTGATTGGAGCCGGGTTCGGTTATCAACCGTATACAGGGTGACGGACCCCCGCATTCCGGCGAGCACAGGGGCCCGCCTTGTGCGTACAATGTTGCCCAACAACAGCGAAATAGCTGCGCATAAATTCCCGTGTGCGTCCAGGGAAAGCGATGTAGGCCGGATTAGCGCAGCGTAATCCGGCAGGCAGGCCACGGGCACGCATGCGTGGCGGATTACGCGCTTCGCGCTAATCCGCCTACAGCAGGCATTGACGGTAAATTTTGCGTAACTACTAGCCGGCCAGTATCTTTCAGCGGAGTTTCCATGCCATCCCCCAGCACCGCGGGCACGATCACCAACGTCGCCAACAGTTCCCAATTGATCATCAACGCCCTGCTGGCCGGCATGAAGTGGGGCGGGGCGCTGGGAACGGGCGCCACGCTGACGTACAGCTTCCCGTGGGCCGCTTCCGACAGCGCGACCTTCCTGGGGCCGACCGGCAGCAGTTCGGATTACTCCACGGCGCAGGAATTCGAAGCGCCCCAGCACTATGGCTTCAACGCCATCCAGCAAGCGGCGGCGACGGCCGCGCTGCAAACCTGGGCCTCGGTGGCCAACGTCACCTTCACGACGACCGCCGACACCGGCGCCAGCGTGGGCGACGTGCGCTTTGCCTGGTCGTCCGCACTGCCGTCCGAAGCTGCCGCGTGGGCCGGCTATCCGGACAATGTCTTTCCCAGCGGCGGCGACATCTGGTTCAACGCCGGCCTGGCCTCGGTGGTCAATGGCGGCTGGAATGCGGGCGATTACGATTTTTATTCGCTGATCCATGAAATCGGCCATGCGCTGGGCTTGAAACACTCGTTTTCCGACACGCCGGTCCTGACCGGGGCGCAGGATACGCGGCAATACACGGTGATGTCGTATACCGATGGCGCGCACAGCCTGTTCGGCTCGATCATCGCCTCCGGCAACAGCGAGACCTACCACCTGCAATCGATCGTGCCGGAAACGCCGATGGTCGACGACATTGCCGCCATCCAGTACCTGTACGGGGCCAACACGTCGTACAGGACCGGCAACGATACCTATACGTTCGACCCGGCCTCGCCATTCATGCGCACCATCTGGGATGCGGGCGGCGCCGATACCATCTCGGTGTCGAACTTCACCAAGGGTTGCATCATTGATTTGCAGCCCGGCCATTATTCCAAGATCACGATAGAATCGGCCTCCACCGACGGCTTCAATTTCAGCGGCGGCGACCTGCCCAATTATGACGGCACCGACAACCTCGGCATCGCCTTTGGCTGCATCATTGAGAATGCCATCGGCGGCAGCGGCAACGACACGCTGATTGGCAATGACGCCAACAACAGCCTGGCCGGCGGCGCCGGCAACGATACGCTCGATGGCGGCGCCGGTACCGATACTGCCGTGTTTTCCGGCCTGGCGGGCGCCGCCACGCTCACCTACAACGCGGCCACGCGCAAGGTCACCGTGGTGACGGCCGGCGGCGGCACCGATATCCTGGGCAATATCGAATTCGCCTCGTTTTCCGACAAGACCGTGGACTTGAGCACCTTGGGCGGCGTTGGCGACGATTACACGGCCACCACCGCCACCGCCGGCAAGCTCGTGGTCGGCGCCAGCGCCACCGGCAGCGTGGAAACAGCGGGAGACACCGACTGGTTTGCCGTGACCCTGGCGGCCGGCGCGACTTACCGTTTCGACCTGGCGCCGGTGACCGGCAGTGCGTTGACCTCGCAAGTGCGCATCTATGGCGGCAGCGGCAGTTTGCTGGCCACCGGGACCAGCGCGGCCGGCGGCGCATCGCAACTGTCGTACAAGGCAAGCACGGCCGGCACGTATTATGTGTCGGCCGGCGGCACCAGCAACAGCACCGGCAGCTACAGCGTGGCGGCCACGCTCACGGTGGCGGCAGACGACTATACCGCCACCACCGCCACCGGCGGCAGGCTGGCGGTAGGTTCGAGCGCCACCGGCAGCGTGGAAACCTCGGGCGACGCCGACTGGTTTGCCATTACCCTGGCGGCCAATACCACCTACCGCTTCGACGTGGCGCCGGCCGGCGCCAGCACGCTGTCGCCGCAAGTCAAAATCTACAACAGCGCGGGCCAGCTGCAAGCGAGCGGCACGGCCGCCGGCGGCGCGTCGCAATTGTCGTACAAGACCACCACGGCCGGCACGTATTACGTGGCGGCTTCGGCCGCCACTGGCGTGGCCACGGGCGCGGCCACCGGCGCCTACAGCGTGGCCGCGGCGCTGGTCGCGACCGACGATTACACCGCCACCAGCGCCACCACCGGCAAGGTGACCGTGGGCGCCAGCGCCACCGGCAACGTGGAAACGCCGGGCGACGCGGACTGGTTCGCCGTGACCCTCACGGCCGGCGCCACGTACACGATTACCCTGAACGCGGCCGGCGGCAGCCAGCTCGATCCGCTCTTACGCCTGTATAACAGCGCCGGCGCGCTGCAAGCCACCGATGACAATGGCGGAGGCGGCGGCAATGGCAGCCTGACCTACAAGGCCACCGCCACCGGTACGTATTACGTCTCGGCCGCGGCGGCCGACAGCGGCAACGGCGCCAGCACCGGAGCATACAGCGTGGCGGTGGCGCAAGTGGTGATTGCCGACGATTACACGGCCACCACGGCCACCACCGGCAAGCTGGCCATCGGTTCCAGCGCCACGGGCACCGTGGAAACGTCCGGCGACAGCGACTGGTTCGCCGTGACCCTGGCGGCCGGCACGTCCTACCGCTTCGACCTGGCCCCGGCCCAGGGTAGCCAGCTCAGCTCGCAAATCAAGATCTTCAACAGCGCCGGTACGGTGCTGGCCACCGGCGCGGCCGGCACCGGCGGCACATCGCAACTGACGTACAAGGCCACGACCGCCGGCACGTATTACGTCTCCGCCGGGGCCGGCAATACCAGCACGGGCGCGTACGCGCTGGCTGCCGCAGTGCAGGTCACCGATGATTTCAGCGCCACCACGGCCACCAACGGCAAGGTCACGGTGGGCGGCGCGACGGCCGGCACTATCGAATCGGCCGGCGACGCCGACTGGTTTGCCGTCACCTTGACGGCCGGCGCCACCTACACCATCGAGGTCAAGGGCGCGGCCGGCAGCCTGGTCGATCCATTGCTGCGCTTGTACAACAATGCCGCCACTTTGCTCGACACCAATGACGATGGCGGCGGCGGCCTCAATGCGCGCCTGTCGTTCAAGGCCGCCGCCGGCGGCACGTATTACATTGCCGCGAGCGGCGCCAACAACACCCTTGGCGCCTACACGGTCTCGGTCGCCAATGGCGATACGGCGGCGCCGGAACTGGTGTCGGTATTCCCGGACGATGGCGCCACCGGGGTGACCTTGAACGCCAACCTGACGGCCACCTTCAACGAAGCCGTCAAACGCGGCAGCGGCAACGTGCAACTGCTGCTGGACGATGGCACCGTGGTGGAGAGTTTCAACGTCGCCACCAGCCCGCGCATCGCCATCAATGGCGCCACGGTGACCATCGACCCGACCGTGCCATTGAAAGTAGGTACTCACTACAGGTTGTTGACGCCGGCCGGCGCCATCACGGATTTGACCGGCAACGGCATTGCGGGAATCGATGGCTACGATTTCACCACGCGCGGCGCGCCATCGAACCAGCCCGGAACCTATGCCGGCACTGCCGGCAGCGATGACGTGCTGGCCGGCAGCGGCAACGATACGCTGGCGGGCAGCGCCGGCAACGATCTGTTCGATGGCGGCGCCGGGCTCGATACGGTGCGCTACCAGGGCGCGCGCGCCGCCTTCACGGCGCAGGCCGAGGGCGGCGGCGCTGCCATGGTGGTCACGGTGGACAAGGGCGCGGCCGGCAAGGATGTGCTCACCAACGTGGAGCGGCTGTTGTTCAACGATGGCGCGATGGCCTTCGATACCGGGGCCGGCGGCATTGCCGGCCAGGCTTACCGCATGTACCAGGCCGCGTTCGACCGCACGCCGGACGCCACCGGCCTCGGTTTCTGGATCAGCATGATGGACAACGGCGTGACCCGGCAAGACGTCGCTGCCGCCTTTGTCAATTCCCCGGAATTCCAGCAGTTATATGGCGCCAGCCCCACCAATGAAGAATTGGTGACGCGCATGTACAAGAACGTGCTGCACCGCGCGCCCGACAGTGGCGGCATCGCATTCTGGCTCAATGTGCTCGACAACAAACTGGCCACGGTGCCGGCCGTGCTGGCCGCGTTCAGCGAAAGCCCGGAAAACCAGGACAACATGGTGGCGGTAATCGGCAGCGGCTTCGGTTATCAGCCGTATGGCGGCTAGCAGTCTGGCGGAGAGCAGCGGGCTGTAGAACGGGACGGGGCAGGGCGGTGGAATTTTAGTTACTGTGGATATATTGCTACTGATTGTTGGTAATATTTCACGTACAATCCATCGTTCAGGACAAACTTCTTGCCTTTCTTCCGGAGACAACCATGCCATCGCCCACCGCTGCCGGCACTGCCACCAGTGTTGCCAAAAGTTCCCAGTTACTGATCAATGCGTTGCTCGAGGGGCATAAATGGGGCGGGGCCTTGGGCACCGGCGTGACGCTGACGTACAGTTTTCCGTGGGCCGACGGCGGCGCTGCCAGTTTCTTCGGGGCGAATGGCAGCAGCCAATATTCCGATGCGCAGGAACATCTTGCCACCAAGCATTTTGCGTTCAATGCGACCCAGCAGGCGGCCGCCGTGGCGGCGTTGCAGAGCTGGAGTGCGGTGGCCAACCTGACGTTCGTGAAATCGGTCGACAACAGCACCACGGTGGGGGACATCCGCCTGGCCTGGTCGTCCGCATTGACGGGCGACACCCTGGCCTGGGGCTCGACGCCGGACAGTGTCGAGCCCAACGGCGGCGATATCTGGTTCAATGCCAATAAGAGCGAACTGTACAATGGCAGCTGGGCGGTGGGATCGCAGAATTACAGCACGCTGATCCACGAACTCGGCCATGCGCTGGGCTTCAAGCACCCGTTCGGCGAACCGGCCCCGGCGCTGCCGGCCGGCCAGGATACCGAACAGTTCACGGTGATGTCCTATACCGACGGGGCGCACAGCCTGTTTGGCTTCATCAACGCCAGCGGCGGCTACGAGACCCGCAAGATCGAGGCCGAGTCGCCGATGGTCTACGATATCGCCGCCATGCAATACCTGTATGGCGCCAATACATCCTACAAAACCGGCAGCGATACCTACACCTTCGATCCCGCCACGCCGTTCATGCGCACCATCTGGGATGCGGGCGGCACCGATACGATTTCCGTGTCGAACTTCACGAAAGGCTGCATCATCGACTTGCAGCCCGGCCATTATTCCAGGATCACCATCGAATCGGCCTCGACGGCAGGCTTTGACTTCAGCAATGGCGCCACCAAGCCCACCTATGACGGCACCGACAACCTCGGCATTGCATTCGGCTGCATCATAGAAAACGCGATTGGCGGCAGCGGCAACGATACGCTGATCGGCAACAGCGCCAACAACAACCTGACAGGCGGCGCGGGCAACGATACGCTGGACGGCGGCGAGGGCGTCGATACCGCCTCCTTCAGCGGCACCTCCACCAGCGCCACCATTACCTACAATCCCACCACCAATAAATTCACGGTGGTCAGTGCCGGCGGTACCGATACCCTGAGCAATATCGAATTCGCCTCGTTCAGCGACAAGGTGGTCGACCTCACCAAGCTGGGCGCCCCGGCCGACGATTATGCGGCGGGCATCGGCACCACCGGCAAGCTGGCGGTGGGCAGCAGCACTTCAGGCAGGGTGGAAACGTCGGGCGATGCGGACTGGTTTGCCGTCGCCTTAACGGCCGGCACGACCTACCGTTTCGACCAGTTGCCGGCCGCCGGCAGCGCCTTGAGCTCGCAGGTGAAAATCTATAACAGCTTTGGCGGCCTGCTGGCGACCGGCGTGGCCACGGCCGGCAATGCGTCGCAACTGACCTATACCCCGACTGCCGGCGGCACGTATTTCGTGTCGGCCGGATCGCTCAACAGCAGCATCGGCAGCTACAGCGTGGCCGCCAAAGTGGCTGCCGGCGTCGATGATTACCTGGCCGGCACCGGCACCACCGGCAAGCTTGCGGTGAACGGCAGCGTGACCGGCAAGGTGGAAACGTCCGGCGACAAGGACTGGTTCGCCATTACCCTCAAGGCCGACACGAATTACCGTTTCGACCAGTTCCCGGCCACCGGCAGCGCGCTGAGCTCGCAGGTGAAAATCTACAACAGTTTCGGCAGCCTGCTGGCCACCGGCGCCTCGACGGAGGGCGGCGCGTCGCAAGTGTCGTACAAGCCGGCCGTGGGCGGCACTTACTATGTGTCGGCCGGCGCTTCCAATACCAGCACCGGCAGCTACCGCGTGTCGGCCTTCCAGGTCGGCTTCGCCGATGATTTTGCCGCCACCACGGCCACCACCGGCAAGCTGGCCATTGACAGCTTCACGACCGGCAAAATCGAAACCTCGGCGGACACGGACTGGTTTGCCGTGACACTGGCATCGGGCTCGACTTACCGCTTCGACCAGACGCCGTTCAGCGGCAACCTGCTGTCGTCGCAGATAAAGTTGTACAACAGCGCCGGCACGCTGTTGTCCACTGGTAACGGGGGGCTCAATGGTTCGTCGCAACTGTCGTTCAAGGCGACCGCTGCCGGTACCTATTACGTCTCGGCAGGTAACCTCAACGGCAGCACTGGCGGCTATACCGTGGCGGCCACGCTGACGGCCGGGGTTGACGATTTTGCCGCCAGCACGGTCACCACCGGCAAGGCCACCGTCGGCGGCACGGCGCAGGGCAACGTGGAAGCGGTTGGCGACAGCGACTGGTTCGCGGTGACCCTGGCGGCCGGCGCAACTTATACCATCAACGTGAAAGCCGCCAGCGGCAGCACGCTCGATCCACTGCTGCGCCTGTATAACAATGTCGCTTCCTTGATGGACAGCAATGACGATGGTGGCGGCGGTGTTAATGCCAGCCTGACCTACAAGGCAATCACGGGCGGCACATATTATGTGGCGGCCAGCGGCATGAACAGCACCACCGGCGCGTATACGGTCAGCGTCACCAACAACGACAGTTCGGGCCCCGACCTGTCTTCGATCTTCCCCGACAATGGCGCCGCCGATGTTGCCGTCGATTCCAATATCACGGTGATCTTCTCGGAGCCCGTCAAGCGCGGCACAGGCATCGTCCAGCTGGCGCTCGATGACGGCACCGTGGTGGAAAGCTTCAATATCGCGACCAGCCAGCGCGTGACAGTCAATGGCGTCGTGGTGACCATCGATCCTTCCGCGAACTTGCAGCCGGGCACGCATTACCATATGGTGGTGCCGGCCGGAGCCGTGGTCGACCTGGCTGGCAACGGCATCGACGCGACCGACGCGTACAACTTCACCACCGAAGCCAAGGGGCTGGAAGTGGTCTCGGTGACACCCGAAGATGGCGCGCTCAATGCAGCACTGAACAGTAACATCACCGTGGTGTTTTCCGATCCCGTCGTGCGCGGCGCCGGGATGGTCGACCTCGTGCTGGACAATGGCACCTTGGTGGAACGCTTCAACGTCGCCACCAGCGACCGCATCACGATCAATGGTGGCACGGTCACCATCGACCCGACGGCGCCATTGAAGAGCAACACACATTACAAGCTGGTGGTGCCGGCCGGCGTGATTCTCGACCAGGCCGGCAACGGCAACCTGGCAACCGATGCGTATGATTTCACCACGCGCAATGAACCGGCCGTGCAGTCCGGCAAGATCAGTGGCACGGCGGGCAGCGACAACCTGCTGGCCGGCAGCGGCAACGACACCCTGGCCGGCAGCGCGGGCAACGACGTGTTCGACGGCGGCGCCGGACTCGATACGGTGCGCTACCAGGGCGCGCGCAGCGCCTTTACGGTCCTGCCTGACGGCAACGGCGGCCTGACCGTGGACAAAGGCGCGGACGGCAAGGATGTGCTGGCCAATGTCGAGCGCCTGGTGTTCGACGACAAGGCCGCCATGGCGTTCGATACCGACGCCAGCGGTATTGCCGGCCAGGCGTACCGCATGTACCAGGCCGCGTTCGACCGCGCGCCCGACGCCACCGGCCTGGGCTTCTGGATCGCCATGATGGACAATGGCGTCACGCAAGGCGCGGTGGCGGCCGGCTTTGTGAATTCGCCGGAATTCAAGGCCCTGTACGGCGCCAGCCCGACCAATGAAGAACTGGTCACGCGCCTGTACAACAATGTTTTGCACCGTGCGCCGGAACAGGGCGGATATGCCTTCTGGCTGGATGTGCTGAACAAGAAACTGGCGCCCGTTTCGGACGTGCTGGCCGCGTTCAGTGAAAGCCCGGAAAACCAGCAGACGCTGGCTGCAGTCATCGGGGGCGGGGTCAGCTACGATTTGTTTGTTGCCTGAACCCGATGGTATGCCTGTTGTGACGCGTGGCGGATCGTGATCCGCCACGCGGGCGCTGTGGCAGGCGCTGGCGCCAGACGCCGGATTACGCTGCGCTAATCCGGCCTACAAGGCTGGTGCATAGTAACAAATCACTCCAAATTACAACTTGCAACAAGTTGGTGGGCGCCGGGCACTAAAAAATGTGACGTACATCACATTCTTTGCCGGTTTTCGGGCATAATGTCTCGACCTTATGTGAAATGCCCGCATTTCCTCTCTGCAACGATGATGGCAGGCGCTCCGCCGCGCGCCATCGCCGCTGGTATCCCGATGTCCTTTGCAAGATAAATTACATGAAAAATCCATTTGCGGATGCAAACAATGAAATCGCGCAGGTGCTGCGTGCTTTCAAGAAGACGTTTTATACAGTCGGCGTGTTCAGTGCGATCACCAACCTGCTGATGCTGACGCCGTCGCTGTACATGTTGCAGGTATACGACCGCGTGCTGGCCAGCCAAAATGAAATCACGCTGCTGATGCTGACGCTGATGATGCTGGGCGCGTACCTGTTCATGGGGGCGTTGGAATTGATCCGCAGTTTCGTGCTGGTGCGGGTGGGCGCGAAGTTCGACATGGCGCTGAACCGCCGTGTGTACAGCGCCGCGTTCGAGCACAACCTGCGCCGCGGCGGCGTCAACGCCGGCCAGGCGCTGCAGGACTTGACAAGCATCCGCCAGTTCCTGACCGGTAACGCGCTGTTCGCGTTCTTCGACGCGCCATGGTTCCCGATTTACCTGATCGTGATTTTCCTGTTCGAACCGGGCCTGGGCGTGTTCTCGCTGTGCGGCACGGCCATCCTGGTGGTGCTGGCGTACGTGAATGAACGCGTGTCGCGCAAGCCGCTGGGCGAAGCCAACTCCATGATGATCGCCTCGAGCAACCTGGCGACCAACAACCTGCGCAACGCCGAAGTCATCGAATCGATGGGCATGCTGCCGAACCTGATGAACCGCTGGTTCAAACTGCACGGCAAATTCCTGCACCTGCAAGCCGAAGCCAGTGAAAAAGCCGGCCTGGTGGGCGCCATCACGAAATTCGTGCAAGTATCGCTGCAATCGCTGGTGCTGGGCTTTGGCGCACTGCTGGTGCTGGAAGCGAAGATTTCCCCGGGCATGATGATTGCCGCGTCGATCCTCGTGGGCCGCGCGCTGGCGCCGGTACAGCAAGTGATTTCTGTCTGGAAGAGTTATGCCACCACCCGCAGCGCTTACGAACGCCTGACCGCGCTGTTGAAAGACAACCCGCCGCGCGAAGCCGGCATGGAATTGCCAAAGCCGACCGGCAAGCTGTCGGTGGAAGCCGTGGTGGCGGCGCCGCCGGGTTCCAAGACCGTGTTGTTGAAAAACCTGACGTTCGCCATCAATCCCGGCGACGTGCTGGGCGTGATCGGCCCCAGCGGTTCCGGCAAATCCACCTTGGCACGCCTGATGGTGGGCATCTGGCCGGCGCAAAGCGGCAAGGTGCGCCTGGACGGCGCCGACATCTTCCACTGGAACAAGGACGAGCTGGGCCCGCACATCGGTTACCTGCCGCAGGATATTGAATTGTTCGCCGGCACCATCGCGGAAAACATTGCCCGCTTCGGTGACATCGAGTCGGACAAGGTCGTGCTGGCAGCCAAGCGCGCCGGCGTGCACGACATGATCCTGCGCATGCCTGAAGGCTACGATACCAAGCTGACCGATGGCGGCGGCGGCCTGTCCGGCGGCCAGCGCCAGCGCCTCGGCCTGGCCCGGGCCATGTATGGCGATCCATCCCTGGTGGTGCTGGACGAACCGAACTCCAACCTCGATGACGTCGGCGAAATGGCGCTGTTGCAGGCCGTTGCGGATTTGCGCCAGCAAGGCAAGACCATCGTGCTGATCACGCACCGTACCAACGCCATCAGCGCCACCAACAAGCTGCTGTTGCTGCGCGACGGTACCGCTGAAATGTTCGGCCCGACCGACCAGGTGCTGGCGGCGCTGCAAAAGAATGCGCAGCAAAACATGCAGCAGCAACAGCAATTGCAGGCGCAAGCGCAGGCACAACTCCAGCAACAAGCGCAAGCCCAGGCGCAGGCACGCGCCCAGGCCGTGGCGCAAGCCCAGGCTCAAGCCCAGGCGCAGGCCGCCGCCGCTGCCGCGGCGGCTGCACCGGCCGTACCTGCTGCACCGGCCGCAGCCGCGGCCCCGGCCGCGGCTGCCGGACAGGAAGCCAAGGCGATCTCGGAACAGGACAAGTCATAATGAAACTAATCGATACCAAGGCATTGGCCACCGACGTGGTGGCGCATGATGTCAACCCCGAAACCGTCAACACCGACGCCAGCGCATATGCGCGGCTGGGCTGGTTCATCGTGCTGGCCGGCGTGGTGGGCTTCCTGCTGTGGGCTTGCCTGGCGCCGCTGGACAAGGGCGTGCCGATGTCGGGCAACGTGGCCAAGGAAACCAACCGCAAGGCCATCCAGCACCAGTTCGGCGGCACCGTGCAGGATATCCTGGTCAAGGAAGGCGATATCGTCAAAAAAGGCCAGGTGCTGGTACGCATGAATAACGTGCAGGCCGCGTCGCAGTCGGAAGTCACGCGGGCGCAACTGATCGCCGCCCGCGCCACCGAAGCGCGCCTGCTGGCCGAGCGCGAAGGCAAGTCCGCGATTGCGTTCCCGTCGGCCTTGGCCGAGTTCAAGAACGATCCGCGCGTGCAGGAAAGCATGTCGCTGCAATCGCAACTGCTGCTGTCGCGCCAGACGTCGCTGCAAAATGAACTGGGCGCGATCGAGGAAAGCATCGCCGGCCTGAAGTCGCAGCTGGCCGGTACCCAGGCCTCGCGCGAAGCCAAGCAGGAGCAGGCGCAAATCCTCAAGGAACAGCGCGACGGCCTGGTGGACCTGGCCAAGGAAGGCTACGTGGCGCGCTCCAAGCTGCTCGATACCGAGCGCATGGTGGTGCAAGTGCGCGGCTCGATTGCCGAGGATACGGGTAATATTGGCCGCCTGCAGCGCCAGATCGCCGAGCTGTCGATGAAGCGCGTGCAGCGCACCCAGGACTACCAGAAGGAAGTGCGCACCCAGCTGGCCGACGTGCAGCGCGAGGCTGAGGCGCTGACCAGCCGCCTGAAAGGCGAGTCCTATGCCGTGGAAAATGCCGAAGTCAAGGCGCCGGTCGACGGCGTGGTGATGGGCATGAACGTGTTCACCCGAGGCGGCGTGGTGCAGGGCGGTTTCAAGATGATGGACGTGGTGCCGCTGGAAGATGCGCTGGTGGTGGAAGGCCGCCTGCCGGTCAACCTGGTGGACAAGGTGCACGTGGGCTTGCCGGCTGAACTGATTTTCTCGGCCTTTAACTCGAACACCACGCCGCACATCCCGGGCAAGGTCACCAAGGTATCGGCCGACCGCTTCGTGGACGAGCGCAATGGCCAGCCGTACTACACGGTGCAGGCCGTGGTGTCGCCGGAAGGCTTGAAAATGATCGAGCACAAGCACCTCGACGTCCGTCCTGGCATGCCGGTGGAATTGTTTGTGAAGACGGGCGAACGCACGATGATGAGCTACCTGCTCAAGCCTATCCTGGACCGTGCCAAGACGTCGATGACGGAGGAGTAAGGATGACCCTGTTGCGAACCACGCGTACTGTCCTGGCCACCGCGCTGGGCCTGGTGCAGGCTTATGAAGCCGCATTGAAGAACGATCCGGTCTACCGCGCGGCGTTCTACGCCAATGAAGGCGGCAAGGAAAGTGCGGTGCTGGGCCGCGCCGCGCTGTTGCCGACCGTGTCGGGCAGCTACAGCGGCAGCAAGAACCAGAGCGACATCACGACGCCGGCCGGCACCACCCATCCCGACTACATCAGCAAGTCGACGGTGCTGCAGGTGCGCCAGCCGCTGGTCAACCTGGAAGGTTTCGCGCGCTACAAGCAGGGGCTGCTGCAATCGGATTACAGCGCCACCCTCCTGATGAGCGAACAGCAGCAGGTCGCGCTGCGCGTGGCCAGCGCCTACCTGGACGTATTGCTGCGCCAGGACCAGCTGCAGCTGGCCGTGGCCGAGCGCGATGCGTACGTCGAACGCATGAAGGTCAATGACCGCCTGTTCGCCAAGGGCGAGGGCACCCGCACCGACATGCTGGAAACCCGCGCGCGCCTGGACCTGGCCGAAGCCGTGGTGCTGGAATCGCAGGACGCGCTGGCGTCGGCACGCACCACGCTGGCCGGCGTCATCGGCGGCGATCCGGGCGAACTGGAAACCATGCTGCCCGACGCCGAGGTCGGCAACGGCACGCCGCGCAGCTACGATGAATGGCGCAACCTGGCGCTGCAAAACAACCGCGAAATCCGCGCCCGCGCGCTGGCGGTCGACATCAACCAGCAGGAAGTCAACAAGGCGCGCGCCGGCCACTACCCGCGCCTCGATGCGGTGGCCTCGATCAGCAAGAGCTCGTCCGAATCCATCAACACCATCAACCAGGATTACAAGACCCGCAGCGTCGGTTTCCAGTTGAACGTGCCGCTGTATGCGGGCGGCGCGGTGTCGGCGTCGACCCGCCAGGCGGTGGCCAACCGCGAGAAATCGCGCGCGGAAATGCAGGCGGAAATCGACAAGGCCATGGTGGAATTGCGCAAGGATTACGACCAGCTGGTCAGCAGCACTTCGCGCATCGCGGCGCTGCGCAAGGCGGTCGAATCGGGCAAGCTGCTGGTGACGGCCACCGAGCAAAGCATCAAGGGCGGCGTGCGCATCAACCTCGACGTGCTGGACGCCCAGCGCCAGTTGAGCGCGACCGTGCGCGACCTGGCGCAGGCGCGTTACATGTATTTACTGGCGGACTTGAAACTGCGCGCGGTGGCGGGGGAATTGTCGGGTGACGATATCCGGCGGGTGGGACGCTTGTTCCGCTGATTTGCTGCCGCAAGCTTGCCGGATTACGCGCGGTGCGCTAATCCGGCCTGCATCAGAATCCTGGGCGGATTAGATGTAGGGGGGATTAGCGGGCGTAGCCCGCGTAATCCACCATGCCGGCATCACCCCGCAGCTTGCGCCGCGCCTTGGTCCGCATTGACCGCATCGTGCTGCGCGCAATGCGGGCACGATTTTCCATATATGTACAGCGGCGACAATTGTTCGCGCGGCGTTACCACGGCGCGGCAATTGAAGCATTGCGTGGTTTGCGTCGGTTCCAGTTTCGGGTTCAGCGCGGTGCGGTAATCGAACACGAAGCAGTCGCCCGTATAGTGCTCGCCGCCGACTTCCTCGAAATACTTCAGGATGCCGCCTTCGAGCTGGTACACGTTGTCATAGCCGATGTTTTGCATGTGGATGGCGGCTTTCTCGCAGCGGATGCCGCCGGTGCAGAACGTCACCACGGTCTTGCCTTCGAAATCGGCCTTGTGCGCCTCGATCACGGCCGGGAATTCCGTGAACTTCGTGATGCGGTAATCGACCGTGTTGTTGAAGGTGCCGACGTCGACTTCGAAATCGTTGCGGGTGTCGACCATCACCACCGGTTTGCCCTGGTCGTCGTGACCCTGGTCCAGCCAGCGCTTCAGGGTTTTGGCTTCCACGTGCGGCGCGCGGCCTTCTTCCGGCTTGATCAGCGGCATGCGCATGGTGATGATTTCATTCTTGATCTTCACCAGCATGCGCTTGTGCGATTGTTCCGCCGACAAGCTTTCCTTGACTTCAATATCCGCAAAGCGCGCATCCTGGCGCAGCCACGCCAGGTATTCGTCGATGTTGGCGCGGGTGCCGGACAAGAACATGTTGATGCCTTCCGGCGTCAACAGGATGGTGCCTTTCAAGCCCAGGCGGGCGCAGATGTCCTGGTAGCGCGGACGCTGCGTTTCCAGGTCATTAAAGGTAATAAATTTGTAGGCGGCAATATTGACATATTGTTCGCCCGGAACATTGGCTGCTGCGGTAGACATGGTAATGAGGGGATCAATGCTGAAGAATGCTGCATTATAAGGCAGCAGCGCTGAACAGTATAATGCCTGTTCCGCCGCGACTGTTGCCACCGGCGGTTGGCGTGGCCAGGCGCGCCGCCGGCCGGTGCCGCGGCGGGCCGGTCCCAGCCGCGGCAAATTCCGCTATGATGCGTGCGGCTAACGTTTTCCTTCCCGAATATCCATGAGCACTTATCTGACCCAGGCCCTGGCTGGCATGCAGGACTATGGCTGGCGCATTTTCTTTGCGTCGATGGTTTTCTTCGTCATTGAACTGGCGTGGGGCCGCAACCGCTACACGCTGGCGTCGCGGCTGCGCGGCGCCCTGTTCTGGGCGGCGTACATCGTCATCACGGTGCTGTTTTTCACGTGGTTCAACCAGTTGTGGGGCAGCCTGGGCTTCAAGCCGCTGTTCAAGCTGGAATTGGGCGGCCTGGCTGAATCCACCAACCCCGCCCTGCAATGGACAGGCTGGCTGGTGATGCCGGTGCTGGGCGGCGTGCTGGGCGAATTCTTTTATTACTGGTTCCACCGCGCGCAGCATGCGGTCCCGTTCCTGTGGGCGTTCCACAGCGAACACCATGCGCTGCGTGAAATGAGCGCTTGGAACAGCAACCACCATTTCACCGAAGAGATTTTCCGCATTCCCTTCATGGTGGTGCCGATGACCTTGCTGGTGCAGATCGACCCGGGCCCGGTACCGGTCATCATGGCGGTCTTGCTGGGCATGCAGGGCCAGTATGAACATTCGCACGTCAAGCTGCACCTGGGCCCGCTGCGCCGCATCGTGGCCGACAACCGCTTTCACCGCATCCACCATTCGCTGGAACGGCGCCATTTCGACAAGAACTTCGGTTCCTTCACGTCGGTGTGGGACCAGGTGTTCGGCACCGCGTATTTCCCCGCGAAGGATGAATGGCCGGACACCGGCCTGGAAGCGCACGATGAACCGAAAAACTTGCGGGAATTCCTGTTCCGGCCGTTTTTGCGCTTGTTGGGCAAGACTGCCTGAGGAGGTAAAATAGTGGGTTGGTGGCTGGTCATGGCGGATTACGGCTGCGCCTGATCCGCCCTACGGTTCCCATCCCCGCAATTGCAGTATTCACGCATCGGCATCTATCGTATGGAAATTATCGAACAGCAAAGCGCAGCCGCGGACGTCGCGCCCGTCGCACCCACCGGGCCGGACTTTGTCCACCTGCGGGTGCACTCGGAATACTCGATCGTCGATGGCCTGGTGCGGATCGACGACCTGGTCAAGGCCGCCGTCAAGGACAAGCAGGGCGCGCTGGCCGTCACCGACCTGGCCAACCTGTTTTGCATGGTGCGCTTCTACAAGGCGGCGCGCGGCAAGGGCGTCAAGCCGGTGGTCGGCGTCGATGCGTGGATCACCAATGACGAGAACCGCGACAAGCCGTTCCGCGTCATGCTGTACGCGAAAAACCGCATGGGCTACCTGCAGCTGTGCGAATTGCTGTCGGAAGCATGGCTGAACAACCAGTACAAGGGCCGCGCGGAAATCCGCACCGAGTGGCTGCGCGATTTGCCGAACCGGCAATACCCGCTGCTGCCCAATGAAGACCCGCGCAACGCGCTGATCGTGCTGTCCGGCGCCCAGTTCGGCGACATCGGCCAGGCCATCGACAACGGCAACCTGGAGCTGGCCGAAGCCCATGCGCGCAAATGGTCGGCGATCTTCCCGGGCCATTTCTACATCGAGATCCAGCGCGCGGGCCAGCCGAACCAGGAAATGCAGGTGCGCCAGTCGGTGGCGCTGGCCTCGCGCCTGGGCTTGCCGGTGGTGGCCACGCACCCGGTGCAATTCATGTCGAAAGACGAATTCATCGCGCACGAAGCCCGTATCTGTATCGCCGAAGGCGAAATGATCGCCAACGCCAAGCGCGTGAAACGCTTCAATGAACAGATGCGCTTCATGACGCAGGCGGAAATGCGCGAACTGTTCCATGACTTGCCGGGCGCCTTGCAAAACACGGTGGAAATCGCCAAGCGCTGCAACCTCACGCTTACCCTGGGCAAGCCGCAGTTGCCGAACTTCCCGACCCCGGGCATGACCATCGACGAATTCCTGGTGGCGGAAACGCAAAAGGGGCTGGAAGAGCGCCTGCTTCAGCTGTTCCCCGATCCGGAAAAACGTGAAAAGGAACGTCCGCGCTACGAGGCGCGGCTGAAGTTCGAGAACGAAACCATCATCAAGATGAAGTTCCCGGGCTACTTCCTGATCGTTGCGGAATTCATCCAGTGGGGCAAGAACAATGGCGTGCCGATCGGGCCGGGCCGGGGATCCGGCGCCGGTTCGCTGGTGGCGTACGCGCTGAAGATCACCGACCTCGATCCGCTGAAATACAACCTGCTGTTCGAGCGCTTCCTGAATCCCGAACGTATTTCGATGCCCGACTTCGACATCGACTTTTGCCAGGAAAAGCGCGAACTGGTGATCCAGCACGTGAAGGACCTGTATGGCCGCGAAGCGGTGTCGCAGATCGCCACGTTCGGCACCATGGCGGCCAAGGGCGCGATCCGCGACGTGGGCCGCGTGATGGACTTCGGCTACATGTTCTGCGACGGGGTCTCGAAGCTGATCCCGTTCAAGCCGGGCAAACCGGTCTCGATCGCCGACGCGATCGAGGAAGAACCGATGCTCAAGGAGCGCCAGGAAAACGAAGAGGAAGTGCGCCAGCTGCTGGACCTGGCGCAGCAGGTCGAAGGCATCACCCGCAACATCGGCATGCACGCCGGCGGCGTGCTGATCGCCCCCGGCAAGCTGACCGACTTCTGCCCGCTGTACACGCAGGGCGGCGATGCCGGCGTCGTGTCGCAGTACGACAAGGACGACGTGGAAGCCGTCGGCCTCGTGAAGTTCGACTTCCTGGGCCTGACCACGCTGACCATCCTCGACCGCGCCGTCAACTACATCCGCGCGCTCGACCCGGCCGAGAAGGATTTCGATCTCGCCAAGCTGCCGCTGACGGACCGGCCGACGTATAAACTGCTGACCGACGCGAAGACCGTCGCCGTGTTCCAGCTTGAAAGCCGCGGCATGCAGGGCATGCTGAAGGATGCGCGTCCCGACCGCTTCGAGGACATCATCGCGCTCGTGGCGCTGTACCGTCCGGGCCCGATGGACCTGATCCCCGACTTCTGCAAACGGAAGCACGGCGAGAAGTTCGACTATCCCGATCCGCGTACGGAGGGCATCCTGTCCGAGACCTACGGCATCATGGTCTACCAGGAGCAGGTGATGCAGATGGCGCAGATC